>JAEZGP010000700.1 GCA_023437285.1 Actinomycetes bacterium
GCCCGCGTCCCGGTGGCTCCTGCCTGATCGTCAACGGGACGCGGGCCGGGGCGGTTACGGCAGCAGGGCGGCCGCGCGGTCGATGTCGGCGTCGCGGACCACGACGGAACCGAAGTTGCGTACCGCCTGGTAGTAGGTCCAGGCCAGGGACGCGCACGCCGGGCGGACCAGCGAGTTGTACGTGGCGCACTTGCGCTTGAGGTCCTCGTAGAACGCGTTGTCGAGGCGGCTCTTGTTGGCGCTGAACTGGCCGGCGGCCTTGTAGTTGCGGTAGCCGAAGTCGTGCCGATAGCACGAGAGCCGGAAGTCGAAGCCCAGCGGGTTGTCCGGGCTGCTGGAGCAGTAGTCGGTGCTCCAGTCGAACCCGTACGCCGCCCAGGCGGCCTGGTTCTGCCTGGCCGAGTTCCAGGTGTTGTAGCTGGACGCGCTGGTCTGCGTCCAGCCGGAGAGGACCGCCATCCTGTCCGTGGTGGCGGCGACGGCGGGCTGGCCGAAGCCGAGGATGACGGCGATAACGGCGACGAGGGGGAGGGTGAGCCGACGGGTCATGGGTGACCTCCGAGGGGACGGTTACTGGTGAGTCACCAGTGGCCCTCAGTGTCGGCTCAGCCATGGATGCCAGCCTATATTCGCGATGGCTGTTGTACGCCCGTTGCGCAAACGGGCAACCCGCGCCGCCGAAGACGATCGCCAGATCGCCCCGCAACGCCGCCAACCACCGCGGATCCGGCCGACGTTTGGCCGGTTACGAGCCGAATGGAGCGTGGGATTCGGCCCGTAACCGTCCAAACAGCCGCCGAACCAGCGCGCGGGGCGGGGGAGGGTAGGGGTGGGTGGGGTGGGTTAGCGGCGGTTGTAGCGGCGCATGGTTAGGTAGCCGAAGGCGGCGACCAGCACGACGCTTTCCGCCAGCAGGATGGTGATGGCCTGGGCGTCCGGGGTGCCGCCCATCGTGGAGCGGACGCCGTCCACGAGGTGCGTGATCGGGTTGGCCTTGACGAACGCCTGTAGCCAGCCGGGCATGGTGACGGGGTCGACGAAGACGTTGCTGAGGAACGTGAGCGGGAACAGGATCATCATGCTCACGCCCATGACGGACTTCTCCGTGCGCAGGAACAGCCCGAACCACGTCCACACCCACGACAGGGCGAACGAGAACACGACCAGCAGCCCGATGCCGGCCAGGACGCCGACGGGGCCGCCGGCCGGCCGGTAGCCGAGCACCAGGCCGACGCCGAGGATCACGACCGCCGCGAGGACGTACCGGAGCAGGTCACCGAAGATCATGCCGACGAGCGGCGCGGGCCGCCAGACGGGCATGGTGCGGAACCTGTCGAAGACGCCCTTCTCGATGTCGATGTTCAGGCCCAGCCCTGTGTACATCGTGATCATCACGACGCTGGTGACCATGATGCCGGGCAGAAAGAACTGCAGGTACTCCCGTGGTGAGCCGGCCAGCGCGCCACCGAACAGGTACGTGAACATCAAGGTCATGATGATCGGGAAGGCGGTCACGTCGAACAACTGCTCGGGGACGTGTTTGATCTTGAGTAGCGCGCGCCACCCGAACGTGAACGACGCCGCGAGCGCGCTGGGCCGCGGCGGTCGTTCACCGGGCGCCAGGACGGCGTTGAGCGCGGCGGCCGAGGGCGTGTAGACGCCGGCGTCCGACTGCGTGGCGGTGGTCATCGGGCGGCCTCCAGTTCGTCGTCGCTCGGCGCCGGCCGGTCGGTCAGCGCCAGGAACACCTCGTCCAGGCTGGGCTGGCCGAGCGAGAAGTCGTCGACGACGATGCCCGCCTCGGCCAGCGCGAGCAGCGTCCGCGACGCCTGCGCGCTCGCGCCGAGGTCGTCGCCGTCGCCAGTGACCCGCGCGGTCAGCGAGGTCGGGTCGGCCTCGGGCTGAACCACCGCGTCCAGCGTCTTGGACAGGATCGCGGCCGCCTCGTCGCGCTGCGCGGCGTCGCGCAGTCGCAAGTGGACAGTGCCGGCGCCGATCGACGACTTCAGCTCGCCCGGGGTGCCCTCCGCGATCACCCGGCCGTGGTCGACGACGGCGATGCGGCCGGCCAGCCGGTCGGCCTCGTCGAGGTACTGCGTCGTGAGCAGCACGGTCGTGCCCCGGCTCACCACGACCCGGATGATGTCCCACACCTGGCTACGGCTGCGCGGGTCGAGGCCCGTGGTGGGCTCATCGAGGAAGAGCAGATCGGGCGTGTTGAGGATGCTCGCCGCGATGTCCAGGCGCCGCCGCATGCCGCCGGAGTATTTCTTCACCTGCCGGTCGGCCGCGTCGGTGAGCCCGAACGCGTCGAGCATCTGCGCGGCGCGTTCCCGCGCGGCCGGCTTGCTGTGGCCGAGCAGCCGGGACAGCAGGATGAGGTTCTCCTGCCCGGTCAGGTCCTCATCCACCGACGCGTACTGGCCGGTGAGGCTGACCCGCGACCGGACCGCGTCGCCCTCGCGCACCACGTCGTGGCCGAAGACGCGCGCCTGCCCGGCGTCGGGGCGCAGCAGCGTCGCGAGCACCCGTACGGCCGTGGTCTTGCCGGCGCCGTTGGGGCCGAGCAGGCCGTACACCGTGCCGGCGGGCACCCGCAGGTCGAAACCCGCGAGCGCGCGGGTATCGCCGTATCTCTTCTCGAGGCCGACCGCCTCGATTGCCACATCACTCCAAGCTCGGGGTTCCGCTTGGCTGGCCATGTCCTGATCCTTTCGTTGTGGTGCTGGATCGGCGAAGGCTACCGGCGGGGTCTGACAGTCGCGCCGGTGCCCCGTTTCCGCGCCGTGAGCGCCGGGTACCCGAAGGCACCGCATTCAGGGAGGGGCAATCATGGAGGCAGTGCCGGGCAGCAGATGGCGTCCGAGTTGGCTGCTCGCCGCGTACGCCAAAGTGATCGTGAGGCTGCGCTGGTTCGTCGTGCTCTTCTGGGTCGTGGCAACGGGCGCCTGCGTGCTGTACCTGCCGGCCGTCGGCGCGGGCGGGTCCGACCTCAACGACCTCGTCTCCACCGACAACCCCGCGATCCAGAGCGAGCTGCGCTCGTTCGAGAAGTTCGGCTTCCCGCTGCTCAGCCGCGTCGCCGTCGTGCAGCGCAAGGCGGAGGGCCTGCCCGTGTCGACGCAGACGGAGGCGATCGCCCGCGCCCGCGCGGTGACCGAGGGCAAGCACCCCGAGCTGAAGCCCATCCTGGCCGCGGCGCCGGTGATGAACAGCATGGGCGTGTTCCCCGGCTCGACCGAGAACAGCACCACCATCATCACGCTGCTGTTCACCGCCCCGGACGTCAGCCTCGCCGACCAGGTAGAGGCGGCCGACAAGTTCGTCGAGGCCCTCTACGGTCCCGAGGACGCCGTGGTCGGCGTGACCGGCTCGGTGCCCGCCCGCGTCGAGCAGGGCGACATCGTCCTGTCGTCGTTGCCGTGGCTGGAGACGGCCACCGTCGTCGCGGTGTTCCTCATCATCGCGATCGCGTTCCGGTCGTTCGTCGCGCCGCTGCTGGCGTTGCTCGTGGCGGGCGTGGCGATCGTGCTGACGTTGCACATCGGCGGAGCCTTGGCCCTGCGCCTCGGCATACCCGTGCCCCAGGAGGCCCAGCCGCTGCTGGTGGCCCTGCTGCTGGGCGTCGTCACCGACTACGTGGTCTTCTACCTTTCCGGAGTACGGGCACAGCTCGCGACCGGGGCCGGCCGCCTCGCGGCGGCGGAGCACGCGACGGCCCGGTTCACGGCGATCATCGCAACGGCCGGTCTCACGGCGGCGGCCGGCACCGGCGCGCTGATCGTCGCGGACTCGCCGGCGTTCCGGGCGTTCGGACCCGGCATGGCCCTGGCCGTCGCCGTCGGCATGATCGTCGCGGTGACGCTCGTCCCGGCGCTGCTGGCGATCCTCGGCCCCGTGGCGCTGTGGTCGCCGCGCCGCCGCTCGGCTCCGGACATCATCGAGGCCGAGGCGGAGCGGAGCAGCGGCGGCGGGCGGGGCGCGTGGTTGCTCACCCGGCGGTGGTTCGCACCCGTCGTCGTGCTCGCCTGCGTCGGCGCTCTGCTCGCCGCCGCGTACCCGCTGCGCCCCATCGGGCTGGGGGTGTCCTTCGTGGAGGCGCTGCCCGCGAGCCACCCCGCCCGGCAGGCCGCCGACCAGGCCGAGAAGGGCTTCGTCGCGGGCATCCTGTCGCCCACCGAACTGATGGTCGAGGGCCCCGGCGTGGCGACCAAGAAGGAGCAGTTGCTCGCCCTGCAGCGGTCGCTCGGCCAGCAGCCGGGCGTGGCCGCCGTGATCGGGCCGGGCGACGACGCGATCCCGCAGGAACTCGCGCTGTTCCAGGCGCCGGATGGTACCGCGGCGCGCTACCTGATCGTACTCACCGACGAAGCTCTCGGCGCGCGGGCGGTGCACACCATCACGGGCCTCAGCGACCGGCTGCCCGCGCTGATGCGCGACGCGGGCCTGGGCGACGCGCAGGCCAGCTTCGGCGGGGACACGGCCATCGCCGACGTGATCGTCGACCAGACGGTGAGCGACCTGGGCCGCATCGCGGTCGCCGCGCTGCTGGCCAACCTGCTGTTCCTGGTGCTGTACCTGCGGGCGTTGGTCGCGCCGATCGCGCTGGTGATCTGCAGCGTGCTGGCCATCGGGGCGACCCTGGGGCTGACCACGTGGCTGTTCCAGGACGTGCTGGGCGGCGACGGGCTGACGTTCTATGTACCGTTCGCGGTCGCCGTACTCCTGCTCGCGTTGGGCTCCGACTACAACATCTTCGGCGTCGGTCCAGCGTGGAAGGAGGCGCGGGGCAGACCCCTGCCCGAGGCGCTGGCCATCACCCTGCCGCACTCGGCCCGCGCGATCCGCATCGCGGCGTTCACCCTCGCGGTCAGCTTCGGCCTGCTGGTCATGGTGCCGTTGCGTCCGTTCCAGGAGCTGGCGTTCGCCCTGTCGGTCGGCATCCTCATCGACGCGTTCATCGTCCGCTCGCTGCTCGCCCCCGCGCTGCTCACGGTGCTGGGCCCGGCCAGCGCCTGGCCCAGCCGCCAGTTGCCTCCCGAGGAGGAGGCACCCACGGAGGAGCCCGAGCTGGTCGGTTCGCCGCAGCAGTAGCCGATTCCCGTGCGGGTTGTGGATCAGATGGGTCGCTATCGGGGCCAGTCAGTTCGACTGGAGGCACATCGATGAGTTGGCTGGTTTGTGGCCGATCAAGGCATGCGTTTGGCTGCTTGGGGGACACCCGGCAGCGGCAGAACCGGTCAGGATGGCCACCGTGGCGGGAATGAAGATCCAAGCAAATGAATTCCGTATCGGCGATGTCCTCAGTGACAAGTACCGGTTCTGGATCCCGAGGTACCAGCGTCCGTACGCGTGGACTACTGACCAGGCCGGCGAAATGTTCGATGACCTTTACCGGGCTGCGACGGAAGCGGAGTCCCTATCGGACACCGACCCGTACTTCCTGGGCAGCATTGTACTCGTAAAGGGCGAGGACAACGCGGATGCGGAGGTGATCGACGGGCAACAACGGTTGACCACGTTGACGATCTTGCTCAGCGTGATCCGTGACTTCGTTCCTGAGGCTTTCGTGGCACCACTGCATGATCGAATCTTTCAGAAGGGTGATCCGATCAAGCAGATCGTCGATCAGCCACGGCTTCGCATCCGCGACCAGGATCAGTGGTTCTTCGAAAACAAGATCCAACGAAGGGAAGGCCTGAGCGACCTCAGGGAGCTGGTGACCGATGCCCTGTCGCAGAGCCAGCAGAACCTCGTCGACAACGCTCGCCTGTTCCAGGACAAGCTTGCCCAGTTATCCAGCGACGAATGCGCCCGGCTCGTGCAGTACATCGATGGTCGGACCTATCTGGTCGTGGTGGCGACGCAGGAGTTCGAGTCGGCGTACCGGATCTTCAGCGTGCTCAATGAACGCGGACTGGACCTTAACACCGCCGACATTCTCAAGGCGGAGGTGATCGGCAAGATTCCTGATGCCGAGCAGGAGGCCTACACCAAGCGGTGGGAGCGTGAGGAGGAGGATCTCGGCCGCGATGAGTTCGAGGAGCTCTTCTCGCATATCCGGATGGTTTTCGCGAAGACGAGGGCGCGGGAGTCAATCCTCAAGGAGTTCCGCACATCGGTGCTGGCGAAGTACCCCGACAAGCGCGCCTTTGTTGATGAGGTCCTCGTGCCACTGTCAGACGCGTACGAGATCGTCACACACGCGAACTACAAGGCATCAGCGGGAGCTGACGAAGTCAACCGGCTCCTGTACTGGCTAAACAATGTGGATAACTTCGACTGGATCCCGCCCGCCATAAGTTACGTGCGCAAGCCGGGCATCACGGCCGAGGACCTGCGCCGGTTCCTCGCAGACCTGGAACGGCTCGCGGCGAGCATGCTGATCCGTCGAGTCGACGTGTGGCGGCGTATCGAACGGCACGGCAGCCTACTCACGGCGATTGAGTCTGGTGCGGACCTGTACGTGCCGGAGTCACCACTGCAACTCACACAGTCGGAAATCAGCGACACTCGCGATCGCCTGGTCGGTGAGATCTACTCCGTCGTACGGACTCGGTCGTACATTCTGCGTAGGTTGGACTCGGCACTTTCCGCGGGCGGCGTCGAACACGACGTTCCGATCATCACGGTGGAGCACGTCCTCCCACAGCGGCCCGCCGAGGGGAGCAAGTGGCGCACGTGGTTCACCGACGCCGAGCACAAATACTGGGTGAACCGCCTCGCCAACCTGGTCCTGCTCCCGCGCCGGAAGAACTCGGAGGCCAGCAACTACGAATTCGATGTCAAGAAGCGGACGTACTTCACTTCGCGATCCGGTGTGGTGACCTTCGCTCTCACGTCACAGGTGCTCATGGAATCCAAATGGACACCTCAACTGCTTGAAGTGCGCCAAAAGGCGTTGTTGGAGACGTTATCGACGTTGTGGCGGTTGGGATAGGGAGGACTCGTACAGCGGACGTACAAGGGGCGTACATCGACGGATCGCTAGCGTGCGATCATGACCCTCACCACGTGTTCGCCCGAGCAGGTGCGGGTGTGGTTGGCCAGCCAGTTGGCCGGCGACCAGGTCGCGGTGCCCAACGCGACGTTCGGGCTGCGGCTGCGCGGGCCGCTCGACGTCGGCGCGCTGCGGGCCGCGTTCGCCGCGGTGGTCGCCCGCCACGAGGCCCTGCGGACCGTCTACCTCGCCCCCGAACCGGGGAGTACCGACCTGCGCCAGCGCGTCCTCGAACCCGACGACGTCGCGGCCACCTGGCTGACCGAGGTTGACCTGCGCGACCTGCCGGCGGCCGACCGGGAGGCGCGCGCGCAGCAGATCGCCGCGCGCGTGGCCGCCCGGCGCTTCGCTCTCGACCGAACGCCGCAGTTCCACGCGTGGCTGCTGCGGACGGGCGACGGCGAACACGTCCTGCTGTTCGTGGCGCACCACATCAACTTCGACGAGCGCTCCATCGACGTGGTGGTCGCCGACCTCGCCGCCGCGTACGGGCGGGCCGAACTGTCGCCGCTGCCCGCCAGCTACGCCGGGTACGCCGGGTGGGCCAACGAACGCCTGACCGGCCCGGACGCCGAACAGCGCCGGGCGTACTGGCGCGAGCGCCTGGCCGGGGCCCCGCCGCTGGATTTGCCGATCCGGCGCGGCCCCAACGGGCCCACCACGGACAGCGTGCGGGTCAGCCTGCCGGCCGGCACCGTGGACCGGCTGCGCTCGGCCGCCGGACGCGGGGTCACCCCGTTCGTGGCGCTGCTGACCGTACTCAAACTGGTGTTGCGGACCTACAGCGGTGAGTCGGACGTCACCGTCGGCACTGTGTCGTCGGGGCGGCAGCGGGTCGCGTGGGAACCGCTGGTCGGCTGCTTCTACAACCCGCTGGCGCTGCGGACCGACCTGGGCGGCGCGGACACGTTCGCGGACGCGGCCAAGCGGGTGCGGCGCACCGTCGTGGCGGCGATGCTGCGCGACATGCCGTTCGACCACGTGGTGGCGGCGGTGCGGCCCGACCGGGTGCCCGGCGCGCACCCGCTGTTCCAGGTCAGCTTCGCCGTGCACGGACACCGCGACGGGTACGGCACGTGGCCCGGCCTCGACGTGGACGTGTGGCACCACGAGGTCGGCGCGCAGGCGCTCGACCTGGCCGTCGACGCGACCGTACGACCCGACGGCGGCGCGGACCTGACGTTGCGGCACCCGGACGGCGCGTTCGAACCGGGCTCGGTGGCCAGGCTGGCCGCGCACGTGTGCGCGTTCGCCACGGCACTGGCCGCCGACCCGAGCCGGCCCCTGCACCAGATCCCCATGGCGGCGGCCGGCGAAGCCGACGAACTGCGCCGGTGGAACGACACCGCCGCGCCGCTGCCCGACCGGACCGTCCTGGACCTCATCCGGGAGCGGGCCGCCGCGACCCCCGACGCCCCTGCCGTCCACGAGCTGCCCTACCGGGCGTTGCTGGCGCGGGTCGCCGCGCTGGCCGGGCGCCTGCAGGGCGCCGGGGTGCGGCCCGGCGACCTCGTCGCCATCTGCCTCGACCGGGGGACCGACCTGCTCGTCGCGCCGCTGGCCGTGTGGCGGGCCGGGGCCGCCTACCTGCCGGTCGACCCCGACTACCCGCCGGCCCGGCAGGCGTTCGTGCTGGCCGACTCGCGCGCCACCTGCGTCGTCACGGCCGCCCACCGCGTCGCCGACCTGCCGGACCACGACGCCACCGTGGTGCTCGTCGACGACCCGTCCGCCGCGCCGGCGCCGGTCGACGCGCGCACCGACCTGGCGTACGTGCTCTACACCTCCGGGTCCACGGGCCGGCCCAAGGGCGTCGAGATCGGGCACGCGGCGCTGACGAACTTCATCCTCGGCATGCGCGACCTGCTCGACGCCGGCGCGGGCGACCGGTGGCTGGCCGTCACGTCGCTGGCCTTCGACATCGCCGGGCTGGAACTGTTCCTGCCGCTCGTCACCGGCGCCAGCCTGGTCGTCGCCGACGACGCGACGGGCCGCGACGGCCGGGCCCTGGCCGCGTTCATCGAGCGGCACCGTGTGACCCACGTGCAGACCACCCCGTCGCGGTGGCGGCTGCTGCTCGCCGCCGACTTCACCGGCGACGTCACCGCCCTCGTCGGCGGCGAGGCGCTGCCCCTCGACGTGGCCCGTGACCTGCGCGGCCGCGTCACCCGTCTGATCAACGTGTACGGGCCCACCGAGACCACGATCTGGTCGACGGCGTGGGAGGTGCCGGCCGACCCGGACGAGGTCGTCATCGGCGGCCCGATCGCGAACACGCAGGTCCACATCCTCGACCCGTACGGGCGGCCCGCGCCGATCGGCGTACCCGGCGAGCTGTGCATCGGCGGCGCTGGGGTGGCGCGCGGCTACCGTGGCCGGCCGGCCCTGACCGCGCAACGGTTCGTGCCCAATCCCGTCGACGGCGGCCGGATGTACCGCACCGGCGACCGGGCACGCTGGCGCGGCGACGGGGTCCTCGAGTTCCTCGGCCGGCTCGACAACCAGATCAAGCTGGCCGGGCACCGCATCGAGCCGGGTGAGATCGAGGCCCGGCTCGTCGAGTACGAGGGCGTCGCCCAGGCCGCCGTCATCGCCGCCCCCGTCGACGGGACCCCGCAGCTGGTGGCGTACGTCGTCGGCGACGCGGTCGAGCCGCTGGCCCTGCGCGCGGCGCTCGCCCGCGTGCTGCCCGCCTACCAGGTCCCCGCGTACTTCGTGGCGCTCGACGCGCTGCCCATGACGCCGAACGGCAAGCTCGACCGGGCCGCGTTGCCCGCGCCGGACCGCGCGGCCGCGGCGCACACCGCCTACGAACCCCCCGCCACGCCCACGCAGGCCCTCATCGCCGAGGTGTGGTCGCAGGTGCTCGGCGTCGATCAGGTCGGCGCCGGTGACGACTTCTTCCTGCTCGGCGGCCATTCCCTGCTCGCTATGCGGGCCGCCGCCGGGGCGTCCGAGGCCGTCGGCGTCGACGTGCCGGGGCTGCTCATCTTCACCCACTCGACGCTGCGCGACCTGGCCGCCGCCGTGGACGAGCTGCGCGCCGCCGCGCCGCCCGCCGCGCAGGTGGCGCTGCATGGCGTGGCCGGGCCGGGCCGGGCCGACGCCGTGGCCGCGCCGCCCGGCCGGGCCGCCGCCGAGCAGCGCGACGCGTTCCCGCTGACGTTCGGGCAGGAACGGCTGTGGTTCCTCGACCGCCTCGACCCGGGCGACGCCTCATACAACATCCCGCTCGTGTACCGGCTGCGCGGTCCCGTCGACGCGGGCCTGCTCGAGCTGGCGCTCGGCGACGTGGTGGCCCGGCACGACGCGCTGCGGCTGCGCTTCGCCGAGCACGACGGGGAGCCGACCCAGTCGGTGCTGCCCCCGGGGCCGGTCCCGCTGGAGGTCCTCGACACCGCGGGCGGTCCCGATCCCGTCGGTTCGGCGCAGGCGCTGATCTCCGGGCGTACGAACGCGGCTTTTGATCTGACGGCCGGCGGGCTGGTGCGCGCGACGCTGGTGCGGGTCGGTCCCGACGACCACCTTTTCTGCCTGGTCGTGCACCACATCGTCGCGGACGGTACGTCCCTGGCGATCATCCTGCGGGACCTGCACGAGTGCTACCGCGCGCGCCGCGACGGCGCGGCGGCCCGGCTGCCGGAGTTGCCCATCGGGTACGCCGACTTCGCGGTGTGGCAGCAGCGGTCGCTGGCCGCGTTGGCCACGGCGGACGAGGCGCGTGGGTACTGGCGCGACCGGCTCGCCGACCTGCCGGTGCTCGACCTGCCCACCGACCGGCCCCGCGC
>JAEZGP010000731.1 GCA_023437285.1 Actinomycetes bacterium
CGCCGCGGCCGCGTGGTTGGCGGCCGAACGCGCCAACCTCGCCACGGTCGCGACGTCGGCCGCCGCCACCGGCAGCCCGGACCTGGCCTGGCTGCTGTCGGCCGTACTGCGGGGGTATTTCATGTCGTGCCGCGACGTGCCGACGTGGCGCCGGGTCGTGGACTGACCCGCCGCCGTACGACACCGAGCACCCGGTCGAGCGGAAGGAAGCCCCACTCGCGGGAATCGGTGCTCCAGCGCGGATTGTCGCCGAGGACGAGCATCTTCCCGCTGGGCACGCGGCTGTCGGGCGGCAGGCCGAGGGTGCGCGCGAGCGTGGCCGGCACGACGTCACCGGCGACGGCCACCGCGCGCTTGATGATCCAGTTGCGGGTGTCGAGGTCGGTCCCCGCCCCGGTGCCGGGCGGCAGCCGCCAGTGCCCGTCCAGGTCGGCACGCTCCAGCACCACGACGTCGCCGGCGCTCAGCCGGTGCGGCCCGACCCGGTGCACCAGGACGGCGTCGCCGTGCCGCAGCGTCGGCTCCATGCTCGGCCCGTGCACGTCGATCAGGACGAGTCCGTGCCGCAGCCGCCGCACGCCGAGAAGGACGGCACCGCCGGCCAGGACCGCCGCGCAGATCAGCCAGGGGTACACCTCAATGGTCCCTCCCGATCGGGGCCGCTGGGGCCGGAGCCTCAGCGGCCGGCGAACGTCGCGTCAGCACGACGCGGTGTAGATGCATCCCGTGCAGGTGACGGGCGGCGGCGAGTTGTAACAGCACCGGTACGTGCGCCGTCCCTGGTAACAACTGGAGCAGTACGAGATGCTGCACGCCGCCGCCGCGTCCGCCCGCGGCACGAAGCGGCCCAGCAGCCGATCGCCGAGCGTGCCCAACAGCTTCATGTGATCACCTCCTCTCGTGACGTTGTCGTTCCCGCGGTGGCGTAGCCGCGGGCCTGCAGGTCGAACAGCCGGGCATAGGTGCCGCCCGCGCCGACCAGCGAGGCGTGGTCGCCGTCCTCGGCGATCTGTCCGTCGACGAGGACGACGAGGCGGTCGGCGTCGCGGACCGCCGCGAGTCGGTGCGAGATGAGCAGGCTGGTGCGGCCGGCCCGCAACGCGACCAGGCCGGCGTGCACCTCGTGCTCGGACTCGGCGTCGAGCCCGGAGCTGGGCTCGTCGAGGATCAGCAGGTCCCGGTCGCCGCGCAGGAACGAGCGCGCGACCGCGATGCGTTGCCACTGGCCGCCGGACAGCTGCGTCCCCGGGCCATCCGGGTCGGTGAACAGGCGCGACAGCAGGGTGTCGTAGCCCTGCGGCAGGCCGGTGACGGTGTCGTGGATGCCCGCGCGGGCGGCCGCGTCGGCGATGCGCTGCCGGTCGGTCAGGTGGTCAACGTCGCCGAGGCCGATGTTCTCGGCGGCCGTCAGGTCGTACGCCACGAAGTCCTGGAACACCGCGCCGATGCGCCGGCGCAGCGAGGCCGGGTCGAGGTCGCGCACGTCGACGTCGTCCCAGAGCACCGCGCCGCGCTGCGGGTCGTACAGGCGGCACAACAGCTTGACGATGGTGGACTTGCCGGCGCCGTTGCGACCCACCAGCGCGACCGACTGCCCGTACGGGATGGTCAGCGAGACGCCGCGCAGCGCCCACGGGTGCTCGGGGGAGTAGCGGAACCACACGTCGCGCAGCTCGATCGCGTGGCGCAGCGGCGCGACCGGCCGCGCCGCGACGGGCACCGGCAGGTCCGGGCCGGCGTCGAGTACCTCGAGGTAGTGGCGGAAGAGCAACATCTGCTGGTATGCGTTAGCGACCTGACCGACCAGGGCGATGATGGCCGTCTGGGTGCCGGCCACGGCCGCGACGAACAGCGACACGTCCCCGACGCCGACGTCGCGGCGGGCCGCGGCCGCGAGCGCCCACAGCACCCCGGCGCCCGCGATGCCGGCCCCCAGCGCGGCGAGCAGGGACTGCACGCGCCACTCCCGGCGGTCCAGCGCGCGCGTGCGCGTGTCCGCCTGCCGGCGCTCGGCCGCCATGCGCGCGCGCAGGTAGCCGCCGATGCCGAACAGGCGCAGCTCCTTGGCGGCGCCGACCGTACTCAGCAGTTGTTGAAAGACGATCTCGCGGCGCGCGTAGGGGCCGATGTCCCACTGCAGCGCGGCCCGCCGGCGGGAGAGGACGACCTCGGCGATCAGGGCCGGCACGGCGGCCGCCAGGACCAGGACCGCCATGACAGGGTTGACGACCGCCAGCGAGATGGCGAAGCCGGCGGTCGTCACCACCCCGCGCGCTACCGCCAGAGCGGCCTGGACGGCCTGGCCGGGCGTCACCCCACCCGACTGGTGGGCCAGCCGCAGCTGGTCCAGAAAGGTCGGGTCCTCGAACCGGGTCAGCCCGACGAACCGTTCCACCGCCGCGAAGAGCGTGTCCTGGGCGCGCAGCCCGACGCGGCGGTCCATCTCGGCGCGCAGGTAGGTATCGGCGTGTGGCGCCAGCCCCGCGGCGAGCCCGAGCACGGCCAGCGCGCCACCGAGGACGAGCACGTCGTCGCGTCCGACCGGACCGGCACTGACCAGGTCGAGGGCGACCTTGGTCAACCAGCCCAGTGCCACCGGGACGAGCGACCACACCAGCGCGACGGCCGCCAGGCCGGACACCACCAGCGGGCCGGCCCGCCACGCCATGCCCACTGCCCGCACGAGCGGCGACGTCACGTCACACCCCGGCCGGCAGGTTCACCTGGTCGAGGGCGTACCCGCTGGAAAGCACCGTGCCGTCCGGGTCGAGCACGCAGAACGCCGGGAAGGCGGCGACGCTCAGCGCCGTGGCCACCGTGCCACCCTCGCCCTCGATGACCACCCGGGCCACCGGCGACAGTTGGGCCCGCTGCGGCTCGGCCTGGTCGGGGTCGCCGACGACCACGGCCAGCACCCGGTCGCGGTCGAACCGTCGGGCCTCGTCGAGGAACTTCGGCAACTGTTCGTGGCACGACGGGCACGTCGGCGAGAAGACGCCCACCAGCGTCGGCCCGGCCAGCGCGTCGGAGGCGACGGTCCCGCCGTCGACGGTCCCGGCGACGAACGGGGCGACCCTGGTGCCGGCGGCCAGGATGGTGGCCGGCATCCGCGGGTTGTTCGCCAGGTTCGCGATGAGTTCGGTGTGCTCCCTCAACCGCCGGATGACACCGACGGTGAGTACGAGATCGATAAGGCAGATGGCGCCGACGAGTACGCACAGCGCGATAAGAAAGGCGGTCACAGGGCACCTCCGTACATCGTGGAAATGACGCACGGACCTGCCCTTGATAGAAGTCAGGCCCGTGCGACTCAGATCAACAGGGGGTGCAGTACTGGACGCCCGTGCCGGTGCAGCAGTACCGGTTCTTGAACCTGTTGCCCGGGCACACCTCGTACCAACAGACCACGGCCGTCGCCGCCGCCCGAGGTACGAGTCGGGCGAGCAACTTGTCGCTGAACGAACTCATTTTCACAACCTCCAATGTCTGGGGTGGTTGCGAAAACGCTAGGACAGCCCGGTACACCATAAGTACAACGCCGGTACATGGCGCCGCCACGCGATGTCTTCATCCAGGTCCCGCCACCGCTGCGGCCTACGCCACGGCGCCGGCCCGGGCGGGTCGCTAGAGTCCTGGCATGAGCCTGGGCACCCCAGCAAGCGCGACGCTGCCCGATGGCCGGGTGGTCGATTACCTCGACGGGGGCGATCCGGCCGGGCGGCCGGTCTTTTTCCAGCCGGGCAGCCCGAACACGCGGATCATGGGAAAGCTCTGGCACCCGGCGGCACGGGCCGCCGGGGTGCGGCTCATCAGCGTGAGCCGGCCGGGCTACGGCGCGTCGACCCCTATCGCCGAGCGGCCGACGCTGTCGGCGGCGGCCCGTGACGTCGCCGCCCTCGCCACCGCGCTCCGGCTCGATGAGTACGCCGTGGTCGGATCGTCGGGCGGCGGACCCTTCGCCGTCGCGGCCGCCGCCGTCGATCCCCAGCGGGTACGGGCCCTCGGCGTCGTCGCCGGCGCCGGACCGTGGACGGAGCTTGAGGACCCGGGGAAGGAACCGGAGGAACGGGCCTGCCTGGCCTTACTGGACGCCGGTGACCTGGCCGGCGCCCGGGCCGGCGTGCGGCACCTTGTTGAGCACGTCTGGCAGGCCGGGCTGCGTGACCTCGACGGTGATGCCCGCCTGGACGCGTGGCTCGGCGACGATCCGTTGGCCGGCGACGACACGTACCGCGCCATCATGGCCGACGCCCTGCGCGCGATTCT
>JAEZGP010000752.1 GCA_023437285.1 Actinomycetes bacterium
CACCCGCCGCTCGGGCAGGTGCACGGCGACGGCCTCGATCGCGGTCACCGTACGGACCCGGCGGGTTGGTCCCACATCCGCAGCGTCACGTCCTGCATGGTGCGCAGCAGGGACTCGGCGTCGTCCAGCGGCAGGTGGTGGGTGTCGGTGGTCAGGGTGAGGGTGACGGCGTCGCGGTCGTCCTCGACGTGGACGAACAGCCGCTCGCCCGGCCCGTCGCCGAACGCCGTCCAGGTCAGCGTGTCGCGGTCGCGCGTGCGGGCCAGCGCGCCGGGGTCGGGCTCGTGCGGCGTGGGGGCGGCCCGCTCGTCGAGGCGCCGGTCGTTGAAGAAGACCTGCAGGTTGACGGTCTCGCCGCGCTCGGCGTTGACCCGGGCGACCAGGGCGTCGACCTCCTCCGGGTCGTAGTAGGCGTACTTGGTGGCGGTACGCGACGCGCGCGCCGTACGGGTGAGCGCGCCGGCCAGGTCGGTGCCGTCGAGGTCGACGGCGAACAGGCCCGTCTGGTTGATCGGCGCCACGACGCGGGCCAGGCCGGGCCGGAATCGGTTGTGCACGACCAAGCGGAACACGACCGGGTTGACGCGCGCCACCCGCAGCAGCGCGACCGCGAACGCGGCGAGCAGCACCGTGGCCGTGTCGGCGCGGTGCCGCGCGGCGAGCGCGGGGACGGTCAGGGCCATCGCCGGCGAGTGGTACGTGCCGTCGGCGAACCGCGGCCCGGCGGGCAGCCGCCCGGCCCGCGGTCCGGCGGGCGGGAACCGGTCGGGCGCGGCCACCCGCAGGATCGGCTCCCAGTGGCGCAGCACCGCGTCGGTCTGCCGGCGGCCGGCCGGGCCGCGCTGCCAGCGCACCTGGGCCAGCGGCGGCAGCTCGTCGGGGTCGGCGGCGCTGCGTTCGGCGACGTGGTCGAGCATGGCCCGGGAGCCGAACCCGTCCGTGACGAGGTGGCACAGCACGGCGACCAGGTGGGTCAGCGCGTCGCCCTGGCGGACCACGGCCATCCGTACCGGCCAGTCGGTGACGAAGTCGTAGTCGGTGGCGACATAGCGCCGCCGGGTCGCCTCGGCGACGTCGGCCGGGTCGTCGTCGCCGGCGTCGACGACCTCCAGCGCGGTGACGCCGGAGCGGTGCAGCACCTGACGCGGCGGCCGGTCGGGTCCCCGGTCGAACAGGAACGTGGTGCGCATCGTCGGGAACCGGCCCATCGAGTAGCGCAGCTCGGCCACGACCTCGTCGACCGTCGTGCCGGCTGGCAGCGGCCGTACGCCGCCGATGGGGAACCAGGAGCGCTGGAACGCCATGCCGCCCCAGATCTCGCGCTGGCCCCAGGAAAGTTCGTCGACGCCCTCGCCCGGCCCGCTGAACTCGACCGGGATGCGGTGGACCGGGTGGTTGGTGGCGATCATCGCGGACCCTGGCCGGCGGCGACGGTCGCGTTGTGGACCGGCGTGGCCTCGTCGAGGGCCGCCTCGACGAGGACGCCCTCGATGCCCTGCGCGACCGCGCGGATGGTGCGCGGCGGCACGTACCGGGTGTCGGCGCAGACGGTGATCAGCAGCGCACCTTCCGGGGCGTCGTCGATGTGTACGAACAGTCTTTCGAAGGGTTCATGTAACTTTCGGCCCCAGTCGAACCGGCCCGGTACGCCCAACGCCTCGGCGTCGGCCGCGTCGCCCGGCTCGTCGCGCCCCACGATCCGCCGGTCGTTGAAGAAGCACGCGATGTCGAGCGCGTCGCCGAACGAGGCGATGAGCTCGTCGAGCCCCAGCGGGTCGTAGTAGGCGTACTTGTAGGCCCCGGTCATGGCCCGGCGCACGACGGCGACCGCCTCGGCGAAGGAGCGGCCGGTCAGGTCGCTCACGCACAGGCCGGTCTGGTTTATCGGCGCCACCACGTCGCCCAGCCCTGGCCGGAACCGGTTGCTGACGATCACCTGCGCTACCCCGACGGCGTCGCCGGTGAGCCGCGCCCACGTGGCGAACAGCGCGGTGAGCAGGATCGGCGAGGTGTCCACGGAGAGCCGGGCGGCCAGCGTACGCAGCGCCAACGGCAGGGCCGTCGAGGTGTACTCGCCCTCCCAGTAGCGGGGCACCTGCTCGCCCGGATCCTCGGCGTAGGAGTCGTCGAGCGCCGGGAAGCGGCGCGGCGGCACGCTGCGCAGCTGCCGGTCCCAGTGGCGCAGCGCGAGTGCGTGCTGGCGCTGGCCGGCGGGCGAGGCCTGCCAGCGCGCCTGCTCCAGCGGCTGCATGGCCGGCGCCGGGGTGGCGGCGGCCCCCGTGACCGGGTCGCGTCCGGCCAGGTCGGCGATCATGGCCGCGCCGCCGAACGCGTCCATGACCAGGTGGTTGTAGACGGCCACGACGTGCGTGGGCTGGCCGTCGCGGCGCACCACGGCGAACCGTACGGGCCACTCGTGCTCCACGTCGTACGGTGTGGTCCAGAACCGGTGACGGACCCGTTCGGCCTCGGCGGCGGCGTCGTCGCCGGGGTCGAGGTCGACGACGGTGAGCCCGACCTCGCCGCGCGCGTGCACGACCTGCCGGGCCCGCTCGCCCGCGCTCAGGCGCAGCAGGGTGCGCATCGTCTGGTGGCGTTCGACGCTGAACCGAAGCTCAGCGGCGTACTCCTCAAGGGTTGTGCCGGGCGGGGCGGGCAGCGTGCCGCCGATCGGCAGCCACGTCTCCTGCCGGCACATCGCCGACCAGATCTCCTGCTGGCCCCACGCCAGCGGGGCCTCGCC
>JAEZGP010000755.1 GCA_023437285.1 Actinomycetes bacterium
TCGACCGCGTGCGTGCGCTTCAGGATCTCGTCCGGTACGGGCTGCGGGTCCGCTCGCACGTACGCCTTGACGATCTCGTCGTAGCGGTCCCGCAGGACGGTGTTGGTCGGGTCGGCGCCGATGACGACGAACACGCCCGTGGGCCGGGTGTCGACCGCCCGGCAGACCAGGTCCGGCCGGTACTTCCCAAGCGCCGGGATGAGCCGGAAGACGTCGCCGGTCCACATCCGGGTGACCCGGTCACGGGCGGCCTCGGCCACCGATCGCGGCAGCATGTCGTCGATGACGATCACGCTGTGCGGCGCCGCGTGCCGCTCGATGTTCATGAAGTCGCGCAGCGCGTACTCGAACAGGTGCATGCCGTCGATGAAGGCCAGGTCGATAGGGTCGCCGCCGAAGTGCGCCGTCGGGTCCGGCCGGGCGAAGAAGTCGTCGCTGCCCTCGCGGTACAGGGCCACGTCGCAGCGGATCTCGCTGGTGATCGAGAAGGCGGGGTCGATGCCGATGCTGCGGCAGCGCGCCAACGCCAGGCTCAGCCCCGTGGAGACGCCGGTCTCCAGGTACGTGCGGGGGGCCAGCTTCATGTGCAGCGCGGCGAGAAAGTGGTGCCGCGACATCTTGTGCGCGTCGTCGGGGTGCTGTTCGTCGATGAGGCCGGCCCGGGCGAGGGTCTGCGGCGGGATCGCGGCGCGCCGCCCGCGGCGCAGAGCGCCCCACGCCCGTTCGCCCATGACCGGACGCAGTATCGACTTCACCAGTTCCGCGGATCGACCGGCCATGTCGGCACACACCCTCCTCGATCGGTGGGTGGTTCGCCGATAGTAGTTGATCAGGCCGCGGACCACCGTGGTGACACGGCGACCCGCGGCCTGATCAGGCACGTGTCGTCAGGCGCTGGCGTAGCCCGGCATGGGGAAGCCGGCCAGCAGGTCGGCGACCTCGCCGGCCACCCGGTCCAGCGTCGCGTCGTCGTCCTTGACGACCGCGGTGATGGCCTCGTCGTACCAGGTGGCGATCTGCGGCATGTGCTCCTCGGTGAGGCCGCGGGTGGTGATGGCCGCGGTGCCCAGGCGGATGCCGGACGGGTTCCACGGCTTGCGCGGGTCGTACGGCACGGTGTTGAAGTTCAGCTCGATGCCGGCCCGGTCGAGCGCCTTGGCGGCGGGCTTGCCCTCGACGCCCTTGTCGGTCAGGTCGATGAGGATCAGGTGATTGTCGGTGCCGCCCGATACCAGGTTGAAGCCCCGCTCCACCAGAGCGGCGGCGAGCGCCTTGCCGTTCGCGACCACCTGCGCGGCGTAGTCGCGGAACGACGGCTGCGCGGCCTCGCCGAGCGCGACCGCGATGCCGGCGGTCGTGTGGTTGTGCGGGCCGCCCTGCAGGCCGGGGAAGACCGCCTTGTCGATCGCGGTGGCGTGCTCGGCCGTACTCATCAGCATGGCGCCGCGCGGACCGCGCAGCGTCTTGTGCGTCGTGGTCGAGATCACGTCGGCGTGGCCGACCGGCGAGGGGTGCGCGCCGCCCGCGATCAGGCCGGCGATGTGGGCGATGTCGGCCAGCAGCACGGCGTCGACCTCGCGGGCGATCGCGGCGAACGCGGGGAAGTCGATGGTGCGCGGGATGGCCGTACCGCCGCAGATGATCATCTTGGGCCGCTCGGCGAGCGCGAGTTCCCGGACGTGGTCCATGTCGATGCGGCCGGTGGCGCGGTCGACCGCGTAGTGCACCGGCCGGAACCACTTGCCGGTCGCCGATACCGGCGAGCCGTGCGTGAGGTGACCGCCGTGGGCCAGCTCCAGCGACAGGAACGTGTCGCCGGGCTGCAGGAACGCCAGGAAAACGGCCAGGTTCGCGGGGGAGCCGGAGTACGGCTGGACGTTGGCGTGGTCGACGCCGAACAGCGCCTCGGCGCGGGTGCGGGCCAGCTCCTCGATCGGGTCGACGAACTGCTGGCCCTCGTAGTAACGCTTGCCCGCGTAGCCCTCTGAGTACTTGTTCGTCAGGACCGTGCCGGTGGCCTCCAGGACCGCGGCGGAGACGTAGTTCTCCGAGGCGATCATGCGGAGCTTGTCGTGCTGGCGGGTCGCCTCGTCCTCGATCAGACCGGCGAGCTGCGGGTCCGCGGTGGCCAGATGCGACAGATGTGGTACGTGCATGAGCGTTCCTCCTGGCAGGAGCCGGTGACCGGGTCACCCAGGCGCGCGGTGTCCCGATCTACGGTCGCTCCCCGGTGGTTGATTCCACCTCAACTCATGCGCCAGTCGCGTCGTCGGCCCCCAGCTTAGCGCCTGCGCTACCGGACGGCTGGCCGCGCACCGCCTACGCGCCGCGGTAGAGGCGGTCGAGGTCCACCAGTTCCACATCGTCGCGGTGGCGGGCAGCCGTCATCAGGTCCGAGGTGAATCCGGCTCGGGCGAACAGCAGCAGCTTGGGTGGTCGGCTCACCCGATCCGCGGGCAGGAGCTGCCGAAGATGGTCCAGTCGGGCCAGCTCGTGGACGCCCACCGAGGATGTGGTGCCCTTGGCCTCGCCGATGGCGACAATCGTCGAGCCGCCGGATGACGTCTTCTCGGCCACGACCACGTCCAGTTCGTGGCCCTGCTGGTGCTCCCGGCACGCGATGGTCGCGGGGAGCACTGAACTGGGCGTGCCGGCCAGGGTCCGCCGATCGGCGTGGTCGCGACACCAGCTTCGGGCCAGATCCTCGAAGTGCGGGCCGTAGATCTTCGAAGCTACGGTGTCCGCCTGCTCGCGCCAGACCTGCTCCCCGCGACCGGAGATCAGTTCCGGTTCATGGCGCGCAATGATCAACTGATGGAGGCGGACGATCGGCTCGCTGACGCGGTACTCGCCCCGTTTGCTGCGGAGGGCGTCGTCGACGCGTTCCAGGAGGCCAATGTTCTCCAACCCGCTGAGCGGGTAGGCGATGGCTGTGGCGGGTCGGCCGAGCGCCGCCGCGATCTCCCCGCGCCGCGTCCGACCCGCGCTGATCGCCGCCAGCACCGCCGCGTACGACGACGGATCCGTGATCGTGGGCTCCTCACGCAGGAGCAGGCCGCCCTCCCGAAACATCGCGGACGCCGGGTTGAGCAGCCGCCGAACCACCCAGGAGTCAAACGAGCGCGGGTCGGCAGGACCAGATCCACCGGACATCTCCAGGTAGGCGGGCGTCCCGCCGACGAGCGCGTGGACGCGGAACGCGAGCTCCGGCTGGTCGCCCAGACCCCAGAAGGCCGCCGCCTCCCGGTAACCGAACGGCCGCACCACCAGTTCCAGGACGGCGCGTCCGCGCAGCGGGGCGCCGCCGCCGAGCAGTTGCGCCATCGTGGTCAGGGCGCTGCCGCACAGAATCAGCCGCGTCCGGGTGTGTTCCTTGGCGTGGCTCAGCGGGCTGAGGGCCTGCTGCAGGTAGGAGGGCAACGCGGGGGTAGCGGCCGTCAGATACGGAAACTCGTCGATGATGACGGGCACCTGCCGCTCCTCGCCCAGGCGGAGCAGCTCCGCGAGAGCCTGGCGCCAGTCCGCGAACGCAACAGGCGCGCCGAGACCGCGGTAGGCCGCGTACGCGGCGCCGAGGTCGGCGAGGTTCATGGTCTCCGTCTGTTGGGTGGCGGCGAAGAGAAAACCACCCATTTCGCGGCTCAGCAGCTCAAGCAGCAGCGTCTTGCCCTGCCTGCGGCGGCCGTACACGAGGCCGAGCGTCGCCCCATGGGCCGGCGAAGAGACGAAGTCGACCAGCTCGGCCCACTCTGTGTCGCGCGCGAACAGGCGCGACGGTTTCTGAGTCACGCAGGAATGATAACTCCAGTTATAATAACTTGAGTTATAACTCCTCCTATTCGGGCACGCGGCGGTAGGCGCCGTCGCTGGCCGAGGTGGCCATCGAGGCGTACGCGCGCAGCGCAGCGGACACCGGCCGGTCCCGGTCCACCGGCGTGTACGGCCGGTCGCGCTTCTCCTGCGCGATGCGCCGGGCGTCGAGCACGTCGTCGGGCACGTTGAGCGTGATGGACCGCGCCGGGATGTCGATGGCGATCTCGTCGCCCTCCTCGACCAGGGCGATCAGGCCGCCGCCGGCCGCCTCGGGGGAGATGTGCCCGATGGACAGCCCGCTCGTGCCGCCCGAGAAGCGGCCGTCGGTGATGAGCGCGCACGCCCGGCCCAGCCCGCGCCCCTTGAGGAACGACGTCGGGTAGAGCATCTCCTGCATGCCCGGGCCGCCCTTGGGGCCCTCGTAGCGGATCACCACGACGTCGCCGGCCACGACGGACTTGTTGAGGATGCCCTCGACGGCCGCGTCCTGCGACTCGAAGACCCGGGCCCGCCCGGTGAACCGCAGGTTCTCCTCGGGCACGCCGGCCGTCTTCACCACGCAGCCGTCCGGGGCCAGGTTGCCGTGCAGGATCGCCAGGCCACCGTCGGCCGTGTACGCGTGCGCCACGTCGCGGATGCAGCCGTCCGCCCCATCGGTGTCCAGCGAAGCCCAGCGGTTGTCCGTCGAGAAGGGCTCGGTCGTACGCACGCCGCCCGGCGCCGCGTGGAACAGCTCGATGGCCCGCTCGCTGGCCTTGCCGCCGCGCACGTCCCACTCGGCGAGCCAGGTGTCGAGGTCGGGGGCGTGCACGGCGTGCACGTCCCGGTTGAGCAGGCCGGCGCGGTCCAGCTCGCCCAGCAAAGCGGGGATGCCGCCGGCCCGGTGCACGTCCTCCATGTGGTATTTCTGCGTGTTCGGCGCGACCTTGGACAGGCATGGCACCCGGCGCGAGATCTCGTCGATGTCGGTCACGCTGAAGTCCAGCTCGGCCTCGCGGGCGGCGGCCAGCAGGTGCAGCACGGTGTTGGTCGAGCCGCCCATGGCCACGTCGAGGGCCACGGCGTTCTCGAAGGCGGCGCGGGTCGCGATGGCCCGGGGCAGCACGGAGGCGTCGTCGCCGGCGTAGTAGCGCCGGGCCAGGTCCACGATCAGCGTGCCGGCGGTGGTGAACAGGTCGCGCCGGGCCGCGTGGGTGGCCAGGGTCGAGCCGTTGCCGGGCAGCGACAGCCCGATGGCCTCCGTGAGGCAGTTCATCGAGTTGGCGGTGAACATGCCCGAGCAGGAGCCGCAGGTCGGACACGCCGAGCGCTCGATCACGCCGAGCTGCTCGTCGGACACCTTCTCGTCCGCCGAGGCGATCATCGCGTCGATCAGATCGAGCTTGTGGGTCACCACGCCGTCGACCGACACCGTCTTGCCGGCCTCCATCGGGCCGCCGGAGACGAAGACCGTCGGGATGTTGAGCCGCAGCGCGGCGAGCAGCATGCCCGGGGTGATCTTGTCGCAGTTGGAGATGCAGACCAGCGCGTCGGCGCAGTGCGCCTCCACCATGTATTCCACCGCGTCGGCGATCAGCTCGCGCGAGGGCAGCGAGTAGAGCATGCCGCCGTGCCCCATGGCGATGCCGTCATCCACCGCGATCGTGTTGAACTCCCGGCCGATGCCGCCGGCCTCCTCGATCGCCTCGCTCACCAGCGCGCCGAGGTTGCGCAGGTGGACGTGGCCCGGCACGAACTGGGTGAAGCTGTTCGCGACCGCCACGATCGGCTTGCCGAAATCGGCGTCGGTCATCCCGGTGGCCCGCCAGAGGGCCCGGGCGCCGGCCATGTTGCGACCCGAGGTGGACGTCGTGGAGCGTAGTTGCGGCATGCGCCCTAGTGTGGCACCGCTGCGGCATTCGGCAAGTCACCGGCTCGCGGGCCGCCCACCAAGCGGGAGGGCGGGGCGGTGTGATCCGTGCCTCGGTGTCCGGTATTCGCCGGTCACGCACCGGACCTCCCATAGGCGTGCCGGATAGGGCAGAGTGTGACCGTGCCCCTGACCCCCGGGCTCCGCTCCATTGTGGAGATCACCGCGTTCGCCGGCGGCGGCGTCGCCGCGCTGTGCGTGCTTGCCGTGCTGCTCGCGCTGCGCAACCTGCGCGACGCGTGGCGCCGGGCGTACGTGTGGCTGTGCGTGGGGATGACGGCCAGCGCCGTCTCGCTCGTGGTGACCGCGCTGGTGGCGCACGGCTCGGCGCAGGCGCAGCCCGTCGCCTGGGTCGCCGCCGTGGGCGGCACGGTGGCGGCCGTACCGTTCGTGATCGGCCTGCTGGACCTGCTGGGCCCCGACGCCGGGGCGCGGGCGAAGGTGCGGCACGGCCTCGACGGCTTCGTTCTGGGCTCCAACATCTTCTTCGTCGGCTGGATCACCTTCATCGCGATCGCCGACGACCCCCTCACCCCGGGCCTGACCGCCCGGTTCCTGGTGATCGCCCTGCCGGCGGCCGTGGCGGCGTGCGTGGCCGGGCTGGCCATCATGACGGCGACGCGGGCGGTCACCCCGCGCCGGTTCGCCGTGCTGGCCGCGCTCGGCGCCGCGCTGGCCGCCGTCGGCGGGCTGGCGGGCGTACTCGTGTGCTGTTTTCCGGAGGCCATCCGGGCCGGCAGTTCGGTGATCCCGCTCGGCGCCGGCTGCCTGTGCATCGCGGTGGCCGCGACCCTGGTGGGCCGGGCGGGCGCCGAGGTGGCGACCGTCGCCGAGGGGGCGCCCAACAACGTGTGGTTGACGCTGTGCGTGGGCGCGGCGTTCGTCGGCGGCGGCTTCGAGGTCATCACGACCGGGCGGCTCGCGTCGGTGAGCGCGATCGCGGGGGCCGCGGTCCTGCTGGCGTTGTTCGCCCGGCTCACCATCGCGTTGCGCGACGTCAGCGGCCACGCCGACAAGCTGGAGGTCAGCGAGAAGCACTTCCGTGCGATGGCCTACACCGACCCGCTGACGAATCTCGGCAACCGCCGGCGGCTGACCGAGACGCTGCGCCACCCGCGTGCCCCGCAGGGCGTCGCGGCCGTGCTCGCCATCGACCTGGACGGCTTCAAGAACATCAACGACCTGCACGGGCACGAGATCGGCGACGCGGTCCTGCTCGAAGTGGGTCGCCGGTTGCGGGCCAGCATCCGCCCCGGCGACGTACCCGTACGGCTCGGTGGCGACGAGTTCGCCGTGCTCACCTGGGCGCCCGAGGAGGTCGCCCGGACCGTCGCCGATCGCCTGCTGACGGTGCTGTCGCGGCCGTACCACGTCGGCGGGGTGACGGTCGACATCACGGCCAGCATCGGGCTGGCCAGCGGCGAGCCGCTGGCCGTGTTCCGGCACGCCGACGTGGCGCTGCGGGTGGCCAAGCAGGGCGGCAAGGGCCGCGTGGAGCACTACGACAGCACGTACGACGGGTGGATCCGCCGCCGGGTGACCCTGGAGCAGGGTCTGCGCCGGGCGATCCCGCGTGGCGAACTGAGCCTGAGCTACCAGCCCGTGGTGGCCCTGCCCGAGGGGCGGCCGGTCGGGGTGGAGGCGCTGCTGCGCTGGAGCCACGCGGAGCTCGGGCCGGTGTCGCCGGGCGAGTTCATCCCGGTGGCCGAGGAGACCGGCATGATCGGCGAGCTGGGCCGGTGGACGGTTCACGAGGCCTGCCACCAGCTCTCACTCTGGCTGGCCGAGGGCCACGACCTGTGGCTCGCGGTCAACGTGTCGGTGCGCGAGCTGAGGGGCCTGCGCTACGCCGAGCACGTCGCCGAGGTGCTGCGCGAGCACCACGTACCGCCCCACCGGCTGGTGATCGAGGTCACCGAGCAGAGCGTGGCCGACGACATCGAGGAGCTCGCCCGTCCGCTGGCCGCGCTGCGCGAGCTGGGCGTACGGGTGGCGCTGGACGACTTCGGGTCGGGGTACTCGTCGCTGGGCCAGCTGTGGAAGCTCCCGGTCGACGTCATCAAGATCGATCGTGAGCTGGTGGCGGAGCCGGCGCGGCCGGCCGGCGAGGGCGTGACTCCTACCACTGCCGGGCCGCTCGTGGACATCGTCGTGCAGCTCGGCGAGCGGCTCGGACTGCAGGTGGTCGCCGAGGGCGTGGAGGACGACGACCAGCGCTCCATCGTCGAGCAGGCGGGCTGTCACCTCGGCCAGGGCTACCTTTTCGGGCGGGCCATGCCGGCCGAGCACGTCGAGGCGCTTCTCGCGAACGAAACCGCTCCGCGCCTGGTAGATCCCACTGAAGCATGATCGTTTACCAACATGCGAGACGAGTTGACGCGCGAGATGAGATAAGGCAGTCTGTCGTCATGTCGCACACCCGGCTTGTCCGAGTACTTCTCCGATAGCGCATCGACCCCTCGGTCGATGCGCTAGCCCACGTGCCACGGCACGGGGGCTTTTTTGTTGGATCCGGACAGCCACTGACGCGAAGGCATGGACGCGATGAAGTCACCCAGCGAAACAATCAAGTCACGACCGGGCGCCGGCGCCACGCCGACCCCGCCCACCGGCGCGCCGTCGCCGCTCACCGTCGCGGCGGGGGTACGGCCCCAGCCCTCGACGGCCCCGGCTGTGGAGACCCTCACCGGCGCGCAGTCGTTCGTCCGGTCGCTTGAGTCGCTCGGCGTCGACGTCGTCTTCGGCATCCCCGGTGGCGCGATCCTGCCCGCGTACGACCCGCTCTTCGACTCCCGGGTGCGCCACATCCTGGTGCGCCACGAGCAGGGCGCCGGCCACGCCGCCACCGGGTACGCCCAGGCGACCGGCAAGGTGGGGGTCTGCATCGCGACGTCCGGCCCCGGCGCGACCAACCTGGTGACGCCCATCGCCGACGCGTACATGGACTCGGTGCCCATGGTGGCGATCACCGGCCAGGTCCCGCGGGCCGCGATCGGCACGGACGCCTTCCAGGAGGCGGACATCCACGGCATCACGCTGCCCATCACCAAGCACAACTACCTGGTGCAGCGGGCCGAGGACATCCCGCGCGTGCTGGCCGAGGCGTTCCACCTGGCCAGCAGCGGCCGGCCCGGCCCCGTGCTCGTCGACCTGCCCAAGGACGTGCTGCAGGCGCAGACCACGTTCAGCTGGCCGCCGACGCTGGAGCTGCCCGGCTACCGGCCCACCCTGCAGCCGCACGGCAAGCAGATCCGGGAGGCCGCCCGGCTCATGGCCATGGCCCGCCGCCCGGTCCTCTACGTCGGCGGCGGCGTGCTCAAGGCGCACGCCTCGGCGTCGCTGAAGCGGCTGGCCGAGCTGACCGGCATGCCGGTGGTCACCACCCTGATGGCGCGCGGCGCCTTCCCGGACAGCCACGAACAGCACATGGGCATGCCGGGCATGCACGGCACCGTCTCCGCCGTGTACTCCCTGCAGAAGTCCGACCTGCTCATCGCGCTGGGGGCCCGCTTCGACGACCGGGTGACGGGCAAGCTCGACAGCTTCGCGCCGGGGGCCGCCGTCATCCACGCCGACATCGACCCCGCCGAGATCGGCAAGAACCGCGCGGCGGACGTGCCGATCGTGGGCGATGCCCGCTACGTCATCGACGAGCTGATCGGCGCGCTGGAGGCCGAGTACAAGGCGGGTCACCGGGCCGACATCTCGCCGTGGATGCGGCAGCTGCGCGAGATCCGCTCCCGTTACCCGCTCGGCTGGGAGGAGCCGCCGGACGGCACGCTCGCCCCGCAGTACGTCATCCAGCGGCTGGGCGAGATCGTCGGACCGGACGCGGTCTACGCGGCCGGCGTGGGCCAGCACCAGATGTGGGCGTCGCAGTTCGTCTCGTACGAGAAGCCCTACACCTGGCTGAACTCCGGCGGCGCCGGCACGATGGGCTACGCCGTGCCCGCCGCGATGGGCGCCAAGGTCGGCCGGCCGGACGCGACGGTGTGGGCGATCGACGGCGACGGCTGCTTCCAGATGACCAACCAGGAGCTGGCCACCTGTGCCCTGGAGGGCATCCCGATCAAGGTCGCTCTGATCAACAACGGCAACCTCGGCATGGTCCGCCAGTGGCAGACCCTGTTCTACAACGAGCGCTACTCCAACACCGACCTGGGCACCCACAAGCACCGCATCCCCGACTTCGTGAAGCTCGCCGAGGCGTTGGGCTGCATCGGTCTGCGCTGCGAGACCGCCGCCGACGTGGACAAGGCCATCGAGACCGCCATGGCGATCAACGACGCCCCCGTCGTGATCGACTTCGTCGTCGGCAAGGACGCGATGGTGTGGCCGATGGTGCCCGCCGGCACCAGCAACAACGAGATCATGTTCGCCCGGGACATGCGCCCGACCTTCGATGAAGACGAGCTGTAGGAACCGAAATGATCAAGCACACCCTTTCCGTCCTCGTGGAGAACAAGCCGGGAGTACTGGCGAGAGTCGCCGGTCTCTTCTCCCGGCGCGGCTTCAATATCGACTCGCTGGCGGTCGGGGAGACCGAGCACCCCGAGGTCTCGCGGATCACGATCGTGGTCAACGCCGAGGAGTCCCCGCTCGAGCAGGTCACCAAGCAGCTCAACAAGCTGGTGAACGTACTCAAGATCGTTGAGCTGGAGCCGTCCGCCGCCGTGCAGCGCGAACTGCTCCTCGTCAAGATCCGTGCCGACCGCGCGATCCGGTCCCAGGTCCTGGAGACGGTCGGCCTGTTCCGGGCCCGGGTCGTCGACGTGTCACCGGACGCCCTCATCATCGAGGCGACCGGCACCCCGGAGAAGCTGGACGCGCTCCTGCGCGACCTGGAGCCGTACGGCATCAAGGAAATGGTGCAATCGGGGCTGGTCGCGATCGGGCGGGGCGCCCGTTCGATCACCGCGCCCGTACTGCGCGCGGCGTCCTGACAACTGGACCCGGGCAGAGCCGCCCACCGGCCGTTCCCGGCCCTGCAAGACAGTGTGAGCAAGCGGAGTAAGCGAAAGGAAGCCAGCGAATGGCTGTGGAAATGTTCTACGACGACGATGCCGACCTGTCGGTGATCCAGGGCCGTAAGGTCGCGGTCATCGGGTACGGCAGCCAGGGCCACGCGCACTCGCTGAGCCTGCGCGACTCCGGCGTCGAGGTGCGCATCGGCCTGCCCGAGGGCTCGAAGAGCCGCCCGAAGGTCGCCGAGCAGGGCCTGGAGGTCGGCACGCCGGCCGAGGTCTCCGCCTGGGCCGACGTCATCATGATCCTCGCCCCCGACACGGTGCAGCGGCGCGTGTACGCCGACGAGATCGCCCCCAACCTCACCGCGGGCAAGGCGCTCTTCTTCGGCCACGGCCTCAACATCCGGTACGGGCTGATCGAGCCGCCGGCCGACGTGGACGTCTGCATGGTCGCCCCCAAGGGCCCGGGCCACCTCGTCCGCCGCCAGTTCGTCGACGGCAAGGGCGTACCGGCGCTCGTCGCGGTCGAGCAGGACGCCTCGGGCAACGCGCTCGCGCTCGCCCTGTCGTACGCGAAGGGCATCGGCGGCACCCGCGCCGGCGTCATCAAGACCACGTTCAAGGAGGAGACGGAGACCGACCTCTTCGGCGAGCAGGCCGTCCTCTGCGGCGGCGCCTCGGCGCTGGTGCAGACCGGCTTCGAGGTGCTCACCGAGGCCGGCTACGCCCCCGAGGTGGCCTACTTCGAGTGCCTGCACGAGCTCAAGCTCATCGTGGACCTGATGTACGAGGGCGGCATCGCCCGCATGCGCTACAGCGTCTCCGACACCGCCGAGTACGGCGACTACACCCGTGGCCCGCGCGTCATCAACCCCGCCGTCAAGGAGGAGATGCGCAAGATCCTCGCCGAGATCCAGAACGGCGACTTCGCCCGCGAGCTGATCGCCGAGGACGACAACGGCCGGCCGAACTTCACCAAGTTCCGCGAGGAGGGTGCCGCGCACCCGATCGAGGAGACCGGCAAGAAGCTGCGCGCCATGATGAGCTGGGTCGACCGTCCCATCACCGAGACGGCCTGACCTCTCGACCTCCCGCTCTGTGCCGGGGTGACCACAAGGTCGCCCCGGCACACCCGTCCCGGTAACCCCCACCCACCCCCCCCCCCGTGCGGGCGGGGGTCCCCCACACGCGCGCCCGCCCACACCCGTCCCGGTAACCACCACCCACCCGCCCTATGCGCACATACGGCGGCCCCCTGGCTCTCCCGCATCGCCATATGTGCGCATTGTTCGGTCCTGCGGCGCTTCGCCTCGCCTTTTGTGCACATGCGGCGGCCCGTGGCTCTCGCGCCTCACCTTTTGTGCACATGCGGCGGCCCCGTGGCTCTCGCGCCTCACCATTTGTGCACATATGGTGGCCCCGTGGCTCTCGTGCCTCACCTTTTGTGCACATATGGTGGCTCCGTGGCTCTCGCGCGTCGCCTTTTTTGCACATTGGGCGGTCCTGCGGTGCTTCGCCTCGCCTTTTGTGCACATGCGGCGGCCTCGTGGCCCTCGCGCGTCGCCTTTTGTGCACATGTGGCGGCCCGTGGCTCTCGCGCGTCGCCTTATGTGCACATGCGGCGGTCCTGCGGCGCCTCGCCTTGCCCTTTGTGCACATATGGCGGTCCTGCGGCTCTCGCGCGTCGCCTTTTGTGCGCATTGGACGGTCCGCGACTCCCTGCCTCGCCTTTTGTATAGATATGGCCGCCCCCCGTGGCCTCGCACGTCGCATTATGTGTACATATGGTGACTCCCCGAAGCCCCGAACATCGCTATATGTGCACATAAGGCGGGGTCTTAACGTCCAGGTGTCTGCTGGGCGGGGACAGCGCGGGTGGGCGAGTGACCGCTGGTGGGCCGGTACCCGACGGGTCGTGTCGCCACGCGCGGTGCGTAACCGTTCCGGAAAGCCCTCGGTTGAGCCCTTGAATTCGGATAAAAAGTCTGAAACCTACCCGAGGGAGCGCCATGTTGAAGCTCTCCATGATCGGTGGCGCGCTGGCCGCGTCGATGCTGTTCGCCACGTCCGCGTACGCGGCCCCGCCGCCCAACCGGATCGTCATCGACGTGGTGACCGCGAACGGCTCCGGGTGCCCGATCGGCAGCACGGCCGTGGCGATGTCGCCGGACAACACCGCCTTCACGGTCACCTACAGCCGGTATCTGGCCCAGGCCGGCGCGGGCGCCGACCCGGTCGCGTTTCGCCGCAACTGCCAGCTCAACCTGAACGTGCACGTGCCCAACGGGCTGACCTTCGCCGTCATCTCGGTGGACTACCGGGGCTACGACCACCTGGAGCGCGGAGCGACGGGGCTGCACCAGGCGAGCTACTACTTCCAGGGCCAGGCGCTCACCCAGCGGCTGCGGTCGCCGTTCCGGGGCCCGATGGACCGCAACTGGCAGGTGCGCGACCAGGCCGCGATCGCCGAGCGCGTCTACCGGCCGTGCGGCGTGCAGCGCAACCTGAACATCAACACGGAGCTGCGGGTGGGGCTCGGGTCGTCAAACCCGCGTCGGGCCAGCTTCCTCACCATGGACTCGACGGACAGCGCGATCAGCACCGTGTACCACCTGGCCTGGAAGCGGTGCGGCCGGTGAGGCGCGGCGCCGCGTTGCTGGCCGGCGCGGTCCTGGCGCTGCTCGCCCCGGGTGCCGCCGCCGCGGACCCGCCAACCGACCGGATCGTGATCGACGTGGTGACGGCGAACGGGTCGGGCTGCCCGCTGGGCACGACGGCCGTCGCGATGTCCCCGGACAACACCGCCATGACGGTGACCTACAGCCGGTATGTCGCCCGGGTGGGTGCCGGCGCGGAGCCGATCGAGTTTCGCCGCAACTGCCAGCTGAACCTGAACGTGCACGTACCGAACGGGCTGACGTTCGCGGTCGCCTCCGTGGACTACCGCGGCTTCGGCCATCTGGAGCGCGGCGCGGCCGGGCTGCACCAGGCGAGCTACTACTTCCAGGGCCAGGGCTCGACGCAACGCTCGGGCCAGCGGTTCGCCGGTCCGATGAACGACGACTGGCAGCACAACGACCAGCTCGCCGTCAGCGAGCGCGTCTACCGCCCGTGCGGCGTGCAGCGCAACCTGAACATCAACACCGAACTGCGCGTGTACGCGGGAAGTTCGCCCCGGGGCACGGCGAGCTTCCTCACGATGGACTCGACGGACACGGCCTTCAGTACGGTCTACCACCTCACGTGGAAGACCTGCCCGGCCCGCTAGGCAGGACACGGTGCGGCGGGACGTGATTGCCGCACCAGCGCATAACAGGGTGCGGCGGGAAGCTACCCGCCGCACCCTGTCTTCAGTCGGGCGCCGGAAAGTCGAGCGCCACGTGGGCGCCGCCCAGGCCGGAGCGGGTGAACCTGGCGTGGCCGCCGGCCGCCGCCGCGGTGCGTCGCGCGATGTCCAGTCCCAGGCCGGTGCCCCGGGTGGCCGCCTCGGTGGCGAAGCCCGCGCCGCCGTCCTCGACGACGACCCGCCCGCCGCCGTCCGGCAGGGCCGCCACGGTCACCCGCAGCGGCGCGCCGTCCGGCGTATGGGTGAAGACGTTCTCCAGCAACGCGTCGAGCGCGGCGCCGAGATCCTCGGCGGAGACCCGTACCGGGATGGGCCCGGCCGGCAGGACGCCGTCGAGTGCCCGCCCGGTGTCCTCGGCGAGCACGGACCAGAACGCCACCCGCCGCCGTGCCACGTCGGTCAGGTCGGCGACCGCCCGTGCGCCTTCGCGGACCGGCCGGCGGGCCGTGCGGATCACCTCGTCCATCTCGCGGCTCAACACGTCCACATCGGACAGCAGCCGGGCCCGCTCGTCGGCGTCGCGCAGGGACTCGGCGTTGAGCCGCAGGGCCGTGGCCCTGTCACGGATACACATCTCCGAGCCCCCGAGACCGAGGCTGAGCTCGTATGCC
>JAEZGP010000763.1 GCA_023437285.1 Actinomycetes bacterium
GCCGTGGCCGTGGCGCGGCGGCTGGGGATGACACCGCTGCACTGGTCGGTCGACCCGCGCGACTGGCGCCGGCCCGGCCGGCGGGCGATCGTCGCGACCACGCTGCACCACACCCGGCCCGGGTCGATCGTCCTGCTGCACGATGGCGGCGGCGGGCGGGCCGGTACGGTCGCGGCGCTGCGCGACCTGCTGCCCGCGCTGACCGGCCGGTTCCCGGTGGCGGCGCTGAACACGCGTCCCGACCGGCAGGCCCGTCGCCCGGTCAGCTGAACGGCGTGCGGGGCCGCTCCCACGGCCCGCCGTCCACGACAAGGTCGACCTTCTCGTTGTAGAAGCAGGCCAGCCCGGCGATCTTCTGGCTCTCCGGCAGCGGCGCGCGGTAGATCCACACGAGGTCCTCGTGGACCGCGCCGTTGACCTCGACCGACCAGTACTCGGCCGTGCCCTTGTACGGGCAGTGCGTGACCGTGTCGGAGGGACGCAGCAGCTCGCGGCGCACGTCCGACAGCGGCAGGTAGAACCGCATCGGCAGGCCGGTCTCGAACAGCAGGCGCGGCGAGCGCGACTCGGCGAGCACGACCCCGTCGAGTTCGACGCGCACATGCCGGCTGCTGGCGAGGATGTCCACCCGCGAGTACGGGTCGCGCGCGTGCACGTAGACCGGCTCGTCCTCCTCCAGCCACTCGTCCATGGCGTCCCAGTCGAGGCGTACCGCGTCGCGCAGCGCCTCGATCGGCGCGTCGGGCAGGCGCAGCCCGGCCCCCTCGGCCACGCCCGAACCGGTGACCACGTCGAGCACCCGGCCCCCCGCGCCGTCGGTGGCGCCGGTCTCGCGCAACTCGGCGCGCACGTCGGCGGCCGGCAGGTAGTACGTCGGGTAGTACGGCACCTCCCAGACCAGCAGCGGGCGGTACGTGTCGGCGATCAGCTCGCCGTGCAGGTACACGCGAACCCGCTTGTGCCCGGTCTCGACCCTGACCCGTCCGGTGTGCTCGTCCACCACCTCAGGCTAGCCGCGCGGGCCGCCGTCAGCCGGCGTAGTGGCCCCAGCGCGACGACAGCTCGTCCCACCGGCCCTGGTCGGCCACCTCGCCGCCGACCAGGACGACCACGTGGTCGGCCTGGGCCAGCGCGGCGCGCTTGGAGGTCGAGCCCACCACGGTGACCCCGTGCCCGCGCAGCGCGCGCCACAGGTCCAGTTCCGTGGTGACGTCCAGCGCCGACGACACGTCGTCGGCGATAAGCAGTTCGGTACGCGGGGCGAGCGCGCGCGCCAGCGCGAGCCGCTGCAACTGGCCGCCGGACAGCCGGGTGCCCTTGTGCCCGATGACCAGGCTCAGCCCGCCGCCCGCCGACGCGAGGTCGTGCTGCAACTGGGCGGTCGACACGGCGTCCTCGGCGTCGACCTCGCGGCCCAGCCGGATGTTGTCGGCGATCGTGCCGGACAGGACCCGGGGCAGCTGCGCGACGTAGCCGACCTGGTTGGGCCGCAGGAACACCTCGGGCTCGTTGACGGGCTGGCCGTTCCAGCGCAGCTGGCCGGTGTGGTGCACGATGCCGGCCAACGCCCGCAGCAGCGACGACTTGCCCGACCCGACCGGGCCGACGACGAGGACGAGCTGCCCGCTGTCGACGGCCAGGTCCACGTCGCGTACCCCGACCGTGCCGTCCTCGTGCACGGCGCTGAACCGGGCCAGTTCCAGCCGGCGCAGCGGGTGGCGCGGCGCCACGGCGGCGGCCGGCGCCGTGCCCATGGCCAGGTCCACCCCGGGTACGTGCGCCGAGTAGGCCGACGTGCCCGCCATGGCGACCGTGCGCCGGGTCCACACGCGCGCCGAGGGCAGCTGGGAGACCAGCGACGCCGTGGTCCAGGCGAACCACCGGGCGGCGCTCAGCGACGCGACCGCGACGAGCGTCGCGCCGGCCGTCAGGCTGCCGCCCAGGTACAGCGCCCAGACGCCGACCGGCAGCAGGCCGCTGACCAGGGCGGGCGTCGACCTGGCCCAGACCTGTACCGAGATCTCGCGCCGCTGCCGGTCGCTGCGGATCGTGTCGAGCCGGGCCAGGTGGGCCAGCACCGGGCGGGTGGCGCCGGCCAGCTTGACGGTGCGCGCCGCCGACAGCGACGACACCAGCGCCGTGGCGAAGGCGGCCCGGGCGGCGACCGTCCTGCGGGCCGAGCGCTCCAGCACCCGGCCGAGCAGCATCGCGGCCAGCCCGGACAGCACCATCGTGCCGAGGAAGAACAGCGCCGGCACGACCGAGCCGGACACGGCCACGATCGCCACCAGGTAGACCAGGCAGATGAACTGGTCGACGAGGTTGTCGGCGAGGATGACGACCCGCTCGGTGTCGCCGGTCTGCGCGATCACCTCGGCCGGCGTGTGGGCGCTGATCCGGCGCGGGCCGGTTTGCCCGTGCACCAGCCGCAGGCCGATGCGCAGCATCTGGCGCACCCACCACTCGGGAAACCACGTACCCGTGTAGTAGACCGCGGGGACGGCGATCAGCAGGCCGACGGTGATCGCCACGGCGGGCCACAGCGGCGAGCCAACGCCGTCGACGACGTCGGCCCACAGCCACGGCAGCAGCACGCCGTCGAGCCCGAGCAGCACCATGAAGATGAACAGGCCCACCGCGGCCAGACCGTAGCGGGCGTCGTTGGTGGCCAGGCGGAAGATCTCCCGGAACGTGCGGGCCCGGGGCGGGTCGGGTAGGACGGGCGGGTCGGTCTTCCCGGCGACCGCGAGGTCGGCGCGCCGTCCCGGGTCGCTGTCGCCTTCCTCGCCGCGCGGCCACAGGTCGTCGTCGGCCTCGGTGAGACCCAGCTCGGTGCCGGCGTCGGCCGGAGGGCCGCCCACGGCGGCGGGCACCTGGCCGGCGCGCAGCAGCTG
>JAEZGP010000797.1 GCA_023437285.1 Actinomycetes bacterium
CCGCCCCCCGGCCCGCGAGGGTCAGCCCTTGACGGCGCCCAGCAGCACGCCCTTGCTGAAGTGCTTCTGCATGAACGGCGTGACGATGAGGATCGGGATCAGCGTCAGCGTCACGACCGCCATCTGCAGCGACAGCGGCGCGATCTGCTGGTGGCCCAGGTTCTGCCCGATGGTGGTGAGGCCGCTGCCGGGCATCGCGTTGCCCTGGATCGTGTACGTATAAATGATCATCTGTAGCGGCCACATGCCGTTGTCGGGCAGGTAGAGCAGCGCGTTGAAGAACGAGCCCCAGTAGCCCATGGCGTAGAACAGGGTGTTCACCGCGAGCACGGCCTTGGACGTCGGCAGGACCACCGACCAGAGCGTGCGCCACTCCCCCGCGCCGTCGAGCCGGGCCGCCTCGATCATGTCCTCGGACGTGGCCATGAAGAAGCCGCGCATGATGAGGATGTTGAACACGCTCACGGCACCCGGCAGGATCAGCGACCAGTAGTTGCCGTAGCCGCCCAGCGCCGACACGAGCAGGAAGCTCGGGATGATGCCGCCGCTGAAGAACATCGTGATGATCAGGATCATCAGCAGGGTGCGGTGCCCGAACGAGCCCCGCCGCGACAGGCCGTACGCGCACAGGACGCTCACGACCATCGACAGCACCGTGCCGACGACCGTGGTCCACACGCTGACCCACAGCGAGTGCAGGATCAGCGGGTTGTCGAAGATCTGCCGGTACGCCTCGATGGTGATGCCGCCCTGCGGGATGAACACCATGCCGCCGGCGATGTTCACCGACTGCTGCGTGGACAGGCTCGTCATCACGATCATGTAGATCGGTACGAGCACGACGGCCACGGTGAGGAACAGCACGAACCCCTTGCCGGCCTGGCCGGCCGCGGTCGGCGGCTCCTCCCAGACGGGTCGCCGGCTGGGCCGGCGGCGGATCTTGTCATTGGTCAGCACTGTCATCGCCGGTACAACCCGTCCTCCCCGATGGCGTGCGCGAGCCTGTTCGCCGCCAGGATCAAAACCAGCGACAGTACGCCCTTGAACAGCCCCGCGGCGGCGCCGTAGCTGAAGTTGTTGGCGACCACGCCGTAGAAGTACGAAAAGGTGTCGAGCACCTCGGAGGCGTCCCGGCCGACGGCCGCGCGCTGGATGAGCATCTGCTCGAAGCCCACCGTGAGCGCGTTGCCCAGGCGCAGCACCAGCATGAGGACGATGACCCCGCGCATGCCGGGCAGCGTCACGTGCCACAGCCGGCGCCAGCGGCCCGCGCCGTCCGCGGCGGCCGCCTCGTACAGGCTCTGGTCGATCATCGCGAGCGCGGCGAGGAACACGATGATGCCCCAGCCCGCTTCCTTCCAGACCAGCTGCGCCGTCACCAGGTATTTGAACGACCCCGGGTCGGTCATGATGTCCCAGGTCGGCAGGTCGTTCTGGATGAGGAAGGTGTTGAGCGCGCCGGCGCCGCCGAGCATCTCCATGAAGACCGCGACCACGAGCACGAACGAGAAGAAGTGCGGCAGGTACACGACGGTCTGCACGAACGAGCGGATGCGCGTACTCAGCAGCGAGTTGAGCAGCAGCGCGAGCAGGATCGGGATCGGGAAGTAGAGCACCAGCTGCACGGCACTGATCACGAGCGTGTTCTCGAGCGCATGCCAGAAGATCGGATCGGTGAACAGGCGCTCGAACTGGTAGAGCCCCACCCACGGGCTCTCCCGGAAACCCCAGAAGATGTCGTACTGCTGGAAGGCCGTCACGGTGCCGAGCATCGGGATGTACGCGAAGACGATCAGCAGGACGATGGCCGGCACGACCATGATGAGCAGGGTCCGGTCGCGCTTGAACTTCTGCCACGCGGTCAGCCTGTTGGTGCGCGGCGGCGGCTCGGGGGTGGGGGCGTCGGCCTCGTCGGGCCCGGCGTCGCCCGGCTGCGTGATGGTGGCCACGGTGCTCCTGTCAGGGCGGTACAAGAGGTGCCGGCCGGGACCGCGCGGCGGCGGCCCCGGCTCACATCTGGTGATCCGGCGCCGGGGCCGTCGGGCCGGGGCGCCGGATCACGACGATCAGCTGCTCGGCGTCGGGGCCGACGACGCGCCGGTCACGTACTTGCTGCGGATCTCGTCGTAGAACTTGCGCAGCTCGTCGCCGCCGTTCTTGCGCCACGCGGCCACCGCGTCGGTGAAGGCCGAGATCGGCTTACGGCCGACCTTCACGTCGGAGATCGTGTCCTGGACGGCCTGCCCGATCGAGGAGTACTGCGCCGGCTCGGTGATGTTCATGCCGAAGAAGATCGGCGTCCGGGCGTACTTGACCGTGTCGGCCTGCCAGGCGGCGTAGTCCTTGGCCACCTGGGTGAAGCCCTCCTGCACCGTGGTGACGGCCGGCGCGGTGACCAGGAACTGGAAGGTGGTGGCGACCAGCTTGCTGCCGCTGTCGCTCAGCACCGGGTTGCCGTCCTTCATCGTGTACGTCTGGCCCTCGGCGCCGAAGTTGACCACCAGCCACTCCTTGGAGCCGTACGGCGCCGCGAGGTAGTTGGCGACCGCCAGCAGCTCCTTGACCTGGGCCTCGGTCAGCTTGGCGTTGAGGTAGGCGAACATCGACGCGCCGGGCTGCAGCTCGATGCTGGGGGTCTGGCCCGCCGAGGCCGACAGCAGCTTGAACGCCTGCCGCACGTAGCCGGCGTTGGCGGCCGTGCCGGACTTGGCGTCCTGGCCGTTCCAGGCGCCGGTGCCGTCCGCGGCGATGACCGTCTTGCCGCTCCAGAACCGCTGCTTGGCGTTCTGGTCGGTACGGGCGATGTCGGCGGGGTGGATGTAGCCGGCCTTGGCCAGCGACGCGTGCCATTCCAGTGCGGCGACGATGCCCTCGGTCTCGTAGCTGTGCACGAGCTTGCCGGTGGCGTCCTGGTCCCACTTCATGTGGAAGCCGAACAGCTGGGCGGCGTAGTTGCCGACGTCGCCGAACACGTCGCCGAACGCGTACTGGCCGGCCGTCTTGCTGGTCAGCTGGGCGCCGAGGGCCTTGAGGTCCTCCGCCGTCTTGATCGAGTCGGGGTTGATGCCCTGCTTGTCGAAGATGTCCCGACGGAAGAAGACCGCCCCGGCGAACGTGGCGTTGGACGGGTACACCGGCAGGCCGTAGAGCTTGCCGTTCCACACGGCGGCCGACCAGGCGCCGGACGGGATGTTGGCGAGGTTCGGGTACGCCGAGATCTTGTCGCCCGACAGGTACGGGGTGAGGTCGACGAACTTGGCGACGGCCGAGCCGAAGTTGAGGTTGGTGGTGTTCCAGCCCGGGATCTGGATCCAGTCGGGCAGCTTGTCGGCGGCGAACAGCGGCGGCAGGGTGTTGCCGTAGTTGTTGCCGTCCGAGGCCTGGATCTTCAGCGTGGTGCCGAGGGCCTGGTTCACCGCGTCGTAGTACGCGTTGCCGCTGGCCGGCGGGATGGCGCCCCACAGCGGCGTCATGGTGGTGTAGGAGCCGCCGGAGCCGGGGGTGGACGGGACGGTCTGCACCGGCGAGGCCGGGTAGGACAGGAACACCGGGTCGGAGACGGCCCCGGCGGTGCCGGTCACCGACGGGATGTCGGCCTTGACCGAGGTGTTCTGGATGTAGTTCGGGATGATCTTGTTGATGTCGTCCTTGCTCGTGGTGCCGGGGCCCTTGTTCCCACCCGAGCTGTCGCAACCGGCCAGCAGGCCGCTGCCGCCGACGGCTGCGGCGGCCGCACCGGCGCCCGCGACGGTGAGGAAGGTCCGGCGACTGGTGCGTCGACGGGACAGGGGATTGGTCATCGCGCTCGGCCCTTCGAATCAGGGTTAAGGGGATAGTCGCCTACTGGCGTGAGGTCACTGAGCGTTTGTAGACTTAGTTGGTCTGGCGACTAAACAAACTAGACCACGATGCCAGCCGCCACAAGGGAGCGGACGCGCAGCCTGCAGCGGCCGGACCTGCCCCGACCGGGGAGGTGGGGCATGATGGTGCGACCAAGGCAGATGGGGCTGAGTTGATAACAGCGCACAACGGTCCACAACCGGCGGACTTCACCGATGTCCGGGCCACCAACCTAGCGGTGGTCCTGCGGTTCGTGCGCGCGCACGCTCCGTGCTCGCGCGCTGACATCGCCGCCGCGACCGGCCTCAACAAGACCACCGTCTCCAGCCTGGTCGGCGAACTCATCGATCGCCGCCTGCTCAGAGAGACCGGGCTGACCGAGAACCGCATCGGCCGGCCGGCCACGATGATCGTTGTCGACGGCGCGCCGTACGCGGCGGTGGGACTGGAAATTAGCACCGACTACCTCGCGGCGGTCGCGGTCGACCTCCGGGGCGAGCGCCTGCTGACGTGGCGCCGGTCGTTCACCGGACAGGGCGGCGGGTCGAGCAAGGCCATCGCCGCGGTCGCGACGCTGGCCCGGCGGGCCGTGGCCCGGGTCCGCGACGACGGCCGGGAGGTGCTGGGCCTCACCGTCGGCGTGCCCGGCCTGGTCGACGCGGGCGGCGTGGTGCGCAGCGCGACCAGCCTCGGCTGGCGCGACGTCGGGCTGCGCGACGACCTGAAGGCCGCGCTCGGCAACCCGGACTACCCCGTCGCCGTCGAGAACGACGCCAACCTCGCCGTCCTGGCCGAATACCGCTACGGCGCGCACGCCGGCGTCGCCAACCTGGCCTACCTCACCGGCCAGGCCGGCATCGGCGCGGGCATCCTCTGCGACGGCCGGCTGCTGCGCGGCGCGCGCGGCTTCGGCGGCGAGATCGGCCACCTGGCCATCGACCCCGCCGGACCGACCTGCCCCTGCGGGCGGACGGGCTGCCTGGAGGCCGTGGCCGGCATCGGCGCGGTGCTGCGCAAGCTCGGGCACGACTCGCTCGTCGACATGGAGCTCGGCGTGGCGGACGTGGTGCGCCGGGCCCAGCAGCGCGAGCCCGAGGTGCTCGCGGTGCTCGCCCAGCTGGGCCGCGACCTCGGCCACGGCGCGTCCATGCTGGCGAACCTCGTCAACCCGGACGTGATCCTCCTCGGCGGCTACTACGGGCCGCTGGCGCCGTGGGTGGTGGAGCCCGCCACCGCGGAGCTGGCCGCGCGTACCGTCGCGCCGCAGGCCGGCGGCACCCGCATCGTGGCCTCGACGCTCGGCTACAACGCGACCGCGACCGGTGGCGCCGCCGGCGTCCTGGAGACGGTGGACGCCGGCCGGCTGCCCACGCTCGCCAGGGCCTGACCGGAGATTTCGGTACGGCGATCGACGGCCGGCGATCGCCGTACCTACGGTCGAGGCGTGCCGCCATCAGCGGCGACGCTTCCCGGTACGTGCTTGAAAGCGCTTACCTCAGTGATGGCTGAAGATATCGGTGTTCACCGACCCCTTGACGGTTGACCGGCACCGGTGCAACGCTGCTTGAGCCTCGTTTTCGAAACACGGACGACAGCTCCGGCTAACAGCCCGGAAATGTCCAGTTTGGACGAGGCAACTTTCGACCACTCGTCGAAGCGCTTCGAAAGTCCTGGGTAACCGCGATCTCCACGGCACGTCGAATCGCTTCGACAACTGCTCCACCCGCTCGTGATGCTGAAGAAGGGTGCGTCCCGATGAGCGACTCCGAGGCCGGCGCCTACACCGACAGCGCGCTGCCGTTGGCCGACCGGGTCAACGACCTGATCTCCAGGCTCACGCTCGACGAGAAGCTCGCCCTGCTGCACCAGCACCAACCCGCCATCGACCGGCTGGGCGTCAGCCCGTTCCGCACCGGCACCGAGGCGCTGCACGGGCTGGCCTGGCAGGGCGAGGCGACCGTCTTCCCGCAGGCCGTGGGGCTCGGCGCGACCTGGGACCTCGACCTCGTTCGCCGCGTCGGCGAGGCCGTCGGCGACGAGGTGCGCGGCCTGCACCACAAGGACCCCGAACGGGCCAGCCTCAACGTCTGGGCCCCCGTGGTCAACCAGCTGCGCGATCCGCGCTGGGGCCGCAACGAGGAGGGCTACGCCGAGGACCCCCTGCTCACCGGCGCCATGGGCACCGCCTACTCGCGCGGCCTGCGCGGCGACCATCCCGTCTACCTCAAGACCGCGCCGACGCTCAAGCACTTCCTCGGCTACAACAACGAGACCCGCCGCGACCGGACGTCGAGCAACCTCAGCCCGCGCGTGCTGCACGAATACGAGTTGCCGCCGTTCCGGGCGCCGCTCGCCGCCGGCGCGGCGGTCGGCGTCATGGCGTCGTACAACCTGGTCAACAACCGGCCCGCCCACCTCAGCCCGCTCATCAACGACGTGCTGCGCACCTGGACCAGCGACGACATTCTCGTGGTCAGCGATGCGCAGGCACCGTCCAACGTGGTCGAGTCGCAGGGCTACTACCCCGACCACGCGGCCGCCACGGCCGCGCTGCTCAAGGCGGGCGTCGACAGCTTCACCGACAACGACGTCAAGTCGGAGATCACCATCGCCCGCGCCGCCGAGGCCCTGGCGCGAGGCCTGATCACCGAGGCCGACCTGGACACGGCGCTGCGGCACATCTTCGCCATCCGGTTGCGGCTCGGCGAGTTCGACCCCGGCGGGGCCAACCCGTACGCGGCGATCACCGCCGACGTCATCAACTGCGCCGAGCACCAGCGCCTGGCCCGCGAGGCCGCCCGCGCCGCCATCGTGCTGCTCAAGAACGAGGCCGACGTCCTGCCGCTGGCCGCGCCGACGACGGTGGCCGTGCTCGGGCCGCTGTCCGATGTGCTCTTCGAGGACTGGTACAGCGGGACGCTGCCGTACTCGTCGACCGCGCGGCGCGGCCTCGCCGACCGCCTGGGCGACGCCGTCGTGCGCCACGAGGACGGCGTCGACCGGGTCGTGCTGCGCGAGGCGGCCGGCGACCGGTTCGTCACCGCCGCCACGCACGCCGACGGCGCCCCGCTGCGGCTGGCCGCCGGCCCGGACGAGTTCGACATGTTCGACTGGGGCGACGGGGTCTACGCGCTGCGCGCCGTGGCCAACGGCCGGCACGTCACCGTGGTCGACGCCGAGGGCGCCCCGCTGGTCAACAACCAGCCCGGCCCGAACGGCTGGGTCGTGCGCGAGACGTTCCGCATCGCCGAGCGGCCCGACGGCGCGCTGGTGCTCAGGCACGTGGCGACCGGCCGGTACGTGGCCGCCGCCCCGGACGGTTCCCTCGGCGCGACCGCCGAGACGCCCGCCGACGCGCTCGGGCTCAGCATCGAGACCGTCCACTCGGGCGTCGACGCGGCCGTCGACGCGGCCCGCGAGGCCGACGTCGCGATCGTCGTGCTCGGCAACCACCCGATGGTCAACGGCCGCGAGTGCGAGGACCGGGTCGACCTCGACCTGCCGCCCACCCAGCAGCGCCTCATCGAGGCCGTGCACGCCGCCAACCCGTCGACCGTACTCGTGCTGACCAGCAGTTACCCGTACGCGATCGGGTGGGCCGACGAGCACGTGCCCGCCATCGTGTGGTCGGCGCACGGCGGCCAGGAGTTCGGCAACGCGCTCGCCGAGATCCTCCTCGGCGACGCGAGCCCGTCCGGCCGGCTCCCCCAGACCTGGTACCGCGACGACGCCGACCTGCCCGACCTGCTCGACTACGACATCATCGCCAGCGACGCGACCTACCTGTACTTCCGGGGCACGCCGCTGTACCCGTTCGGCCACGGCCTGACCTACAGCCGCGTCGAATACCGCGACCTGCGCGTAAGCTCCGCAACGCTGGACGCCGACGGCGAGGTCACCGTGACCGTCGAGGTCGTCAACACCGGGGAGTACGAGGTCGACGAGGTGGTGCAGCTCTACACCCACCAGCAGCGCTCACGGGTCAAGCTGCCGGTGCGGCAGCTGCGCGGCTTCGCGAAGGTGCGCCTCGCGCCGGCCGCGTCGGCCACTGTCACCCTGCCGCTGCGCGCCGCCGACCTGGCCTTCTGGGACGTCACCCAGGGCCGCATGGTGGTCGAGGACGCCCGGCACACGGTCCTGGTGGGCGCCTCGGCCACGGACGTGCGGGCCACCACGGTCGTCGACGTGCGCGGCGAGCACATCGCCCCCCGCGCCGTGACCGGCCGGTCGCTGCGGGCCGTCGACCACGACGACTACTGCGGCGTCGCACTGGTCGACGAGTCCACGGTGACCGGCGACGCGGTCCGGGCCGTGGAGCCGGGCGGTTGGATCACCTTCGACGGCGTGGACCTCGGCCGGGGCGTACGGACGGTCGGGGCCCGGGTCGCCCAGGCCGTCGACAGCGCCGGCACCATCACGCTGCGCGTCGACGACCCGGTGCGCGGCCAGGTGGTCGCGACCCTCACCGTCCCGCCGACCGGCAGCGAGTACGCCTGGGCGGAGGTGTCCGCGCCGGCCGCCGACGCCACCGGCATCCGCGACCTGTACCTGATCTTCGACGCGCCGGGCACCCGGATCGCGGAGCTGAGGTTCGACGGACCGGGAGCCGAGGCATAGTGTCGGCCCCGCGCACCCGACCGCCCCGCGGCGCCATGGTGACGATCACGGACGTGGCCCGCCACGCCGGCGTGGCCCCGAGCACGGTGTCCTATGTGCTCAGCGGCAAGCGCGCCATCTCGTCGACGACCCGCCAGCGGGTGCTGTCGAGCATCCGGGTGCTGGGCTACCACCCGCACGCCGGGGCGCGGTCGCTCGCCAGCAACCGGTCCAACGTCATCGCCCTGGTGCTGCCGTTGCGCTCGGGCATGCACCTGCCCGTACTCATGCAGTTCGCCATCGCGGTGGTCACCACCGCCCGCCAGTACGACCACGATGTCCTGCTGGTCACCGCCGACGAGGGCCCCGACGGGCTGCGCCGCGTCGCCGCCAGCGCGATGGTCGACGCGATCGTCCTCATGGACGTCGAACTGCACGACACCCGGGTGCCGATGCTGCGCGAGCTGGACCGACCCAGCGTGCTCATCGGGTTCCCCGCCGAGCCCGCCGGGCTGACGTGCGTCGACCTGGACTTCTTCCAGGCGGGTGCGGCATGCGTGGAGCACCTGGCCAGCCTCGGTCACCGCAACGTCGCCCTGCTCGGCGCGCCGCCGGCCGTGTACGAGCGCGGTACGGGGTTCGCGCAGCGCACCCGGGCAGGGTTCCTTGACGCCGCCGACCGGCTGGGGCTGAGCGGCATCGCGATCGCCTGCGAGGAGGGCACCGACCAGGTCGCCGCGTCCGTACACACCCTGCTCACCCGCCACCCCGAGGTCACCGGCCTGGTGGTGCACAACGAGGCCGCGGTCGGCAACATCATGGCCGCGCTCGCCGCGCACGACCGGCGGGTGCCCGACGACCTGTCGGTCGTGGCGATCTGCCCCGACGAGGTCGCCGAACGCACCCAGCCGGCCCTGTCGTCGGTGCTGATCCCCGCCGAGGAGGTCGGGGCCCAGTCGGTCAGCCTGCTCATGCGCAAGCTCGAGGGCGACATCGTGCCGGACGCCAGCCTGCTGGCGCCGCGGCTGACCGTACGCGGCAGCACCGCCGCGCTGCCGGCCGACCACGTTCGGTAACGTGCCGGCCGGGAGCGAGCGGAACCCACCGTTCGCATGGCGGAGGTGACGGGTATGACCGCGGCCCTGTCGGCCCTGATGCCGGCCCTCGACGCCGTCGAGGGGACGGTGTCGGTCTGGTGCGGCCCGCCGGGCGGCCCGCCCGCGCTCGCGCGGCTCGTCGACACCCCGCACTACGCGGCGAGCACCATGAAGGGCGCCGTGCTCGCCGCCGCGTACCGGCTGGCCGAAACCGGCCGGCTCGACCTCGACGCCGCCGTGCCGGTCGGCAACGAGTTCGCCTCGGCCGCGCCGGGGGCGCCGACGTTCGGCTGCACCGAGCGCTACGACAACGACCCCGCCGTGTGGGCCGCGCTCGGCACCGAGGTGCCGCTGCGCTGGCTCGCCGACCGGATGATCACGCGGTCGTCCAACCTGGCCACCAACCTCGTCCTCGACCGGGTCGGTCGCGCCGCGGTGGCCGACGCCTGGCGGGCGGCCGGCGCGCGGCACAGCGTCGTCGAG
>JAEZGP010000800.1 GCA_023437285.1 Actinomycetes bacterium
GTTTCCTGGGGGGTGGTCATGGCGGCCTCCTCGGCGTCGTTACTTCCACGGTAGGAGGTCCCCGACCTGTTCCGAACCGGATTCACTCGGATTCGTCGCAGGTCACGCCTCCGGATGAAAACCTTCACCCGCCCAGGCGTTCCGCAAACCCGGATGCGTCGTTGATCACCCGTGGATGTGCCCGACCTCGCCGAGTACCGGCTGCACCGGGTACAGAGGCTGAACTGTCAGGTTTAGATCGGCTGTCGTCCGGCGTGTCCGCGTGACGCTGATCGATGGGTGTCGTATCTGGTTAGGATGCGTTATCCCGATGGTGGTGGGCTGACGGCCGAGGGCCGTGCCCGACGTGAAGCGGTCCGGTTGCAGGCCGCGGCCTTGTTCGCCCAGGACGTGCCAGTGGCGCAGATCGCGAGCCGGTTGCGGGTGTCGCATAACGCCGTCTACGTGTGGCGGCGACGGTGGGCGGCCGACGGTGAAGCAGGGCTGGCGTCGAAAGGCCCGTCGGGTACGGACTGCCGGCTGTCTGACGTGCAGCTTGACCAGCTCGCCGAGGCGTTGTTGGCCGGTCCGGCCGCGCACGGCTACGTCGAGGATCAACGCTGGACCCTGGCCCGGATCGCTGAGGTGATCGCGAGCTTGTTCGGGGTTCGCTACACGCTCAAGGGTGTGTCGATCCTGTTGCACCGCATGGGTTTCAGCCCGCAGGTGCCCAAGCACAGGCCGGTCGAACGTGACGAAGAGAAGGTGGCGACCTGGCGGCGGGAGGTGTGGCCGCAGGCAAAAAGCTAGCGGCCGAGCGTGGGGCGTGGATCTGCTTCCAGGACGAGGCAGGTCACACGCTTCGGCCGCCCAAGGCGCGTACCTGGGGCAGACGCGGCCAGACACCGGTCATCGAGGTGTCCGGCAAGGGATCCGGACGTATCAGCGTGGCCGGGCTCGTCTGCGTCAAGCCCGGGCAACGGACCCGACTGTTCTACCGGATCAAGGTGCACCGTGCCCGCAAGGGTGAACGGCGCAGCTTCGCCGAAACCGACTACGCCGCCCTCCTCGACGCCGCCCACCAGTACCTCAAAGCACCGATCGTCCTCGTGTGGGACAACCTCAACACCCACGTCAGCGCCGCCATGCGCGACCTCGTGGCCAACCGGGACTGGCTGCACGTCGTGCAGCTACCCGCCTACGCCCCTGATCTCAACCCGACCGAGGGCGTGTGGTCACACGTCAAACGCAGCCTCGGCAACCTCGCCGCCACCAACGTCGACCACCTCGCCGGCATCGTCCGTAACCGGCTCAAACGCATCCAGTACCGTCCCGACCTACTGATCGGCTTCGTCGCCTCCACCGGACTGACCCTCGACCCGGAACCACCGTAACCCTGACGATTCAACCTCTGTAGCGCGGCGCATGCGTCGGCCGGCCATGGCGGCTGCTCGTGCAAGACGATCTTCGGCGGTCGGCTTTTGTGTTGAAGCCGCGTCGCGATCCGCTCGTGTCGGTCGCGCAGAAACGTGTCGAGTTGGGACATCAGCGCTGGCTGGCGGGCGTTATCAAGGCCTGCGGGCCAGGACGCGCTGATCAGCGTGGCCAGGATGCGAAGGTCGGTGAAGTAGCTGGTTGGCGGCACTTGGTGGCCGAGAACACTGGTCGCGGCCGGGCCGTGCGGGTCGAGTAGGTCAAGAATCTTGTCTTGGAGTCTGAGCACCGTGTCCGGCTGCGAAGGCGGGTATTCGCGGCCGGGCGTGGACCCTGTGCTGTCGAGCCGGGTTCCGCAGGTGCGGGAGGCGTGCGCGACTGTGGCTTGTGGCGCCAGCGTGGTGCGGCATTGAGCTGGGTGCAGTTCGGTGTTTCGCCCTCCCGGCGCGGCCGCGTGGGCGGTTGGGCCGCTGGTGCTGATGGTCTGATTGCAGCTCGGGCAGAGGTGATCGAGAAGCCGGCGGTGCTGCGGGCAGGCGAAGACGACGGGTAGATGCCATTGCTTCTTCCAGGGCCCGCCGTGACGCTGCTGGATGAGACTGCCGTCGCCGGCAAGACACTGGGGGCACCACCGGGTGAGTCGGGTGAACACCCACTGCTCCTGGTCGGCGATACCGCGTAGCTGCCGCAACTGTCCGGTGGCGCCTGTTCTCAGTGGGAGGTAGCGGTCCTCAACATGGGGTTCAAGCAGGAGGAGGGTGTCAACCTCGTGCTCGGTCAGCTTGGTGGCGCGAGCGAACGACAGTTTGGTCTTCGCGTCGAGTGTGAGCAGGTTCTCCGCCCGTATGACGCCGGTGGAGGCAACGCCAATCAGTTCTGCGACATGGCGTGGGGACAACGCGAGCCGGTGGGCCAGCCGCAGCAAATACCCGTGGATGGATTCCTGCGGTAGCGGGTCGAGGCTTCGCGGTAGTGGGCTGCTCATCCGGCTGCGGCGGCCGTATCGGTGGAACGGCCGTGGTCGTCGAACACGCCGTTGCGTGGCTTGCCGCGCTTGCGGGCGGGTGGCTTGGGACTGTTCGCCGGGACGTCGGGGATCTCTCCTGGAGCTCGGTTCTTGTCACCGCCACCGCCAACGTTGATGTTGATGCCATCGAGCAGGTCGGTGGTGAGCCGTTCTGTGCCGGAGTCGATGGCCGCAGCGCAGCCGTCCTCGATAAGGCGTTCCAGCAGCCCGACGATGCCGCGGGTGCGGCGGAACAGGTACTCGGGCATGGCGCCGCTGCTCAGCATGCCCGGGGTGCCGTCGAACAGCCGGAGTTGGTCTTCCAGGCCGGTCAGGTGGGCCACCCATGCGGTGATCGCTTCGGGAGTGTCGTAGCCGAACGGATCAAGATCGACCAGGTCGAAGCGTCGTTCGGTCTGTGTGGCTGCCTGGTCGTTGTAGGACCTACCCGCTTTCGGCGGCGGGAACGTCCAGGCGCCAGTGGCGTCGCGGCGGCCTTCGCCGAGAAGGCCGGAGGCCGGGATGCCCACCCCGATGAGGACGAGTGTGACGTGCATACTCATCAGCGCCCGGATCAGGTCGAGAGCGTCCTGATCTGCTTCGCGGTGCATTCTCAGCCGGGTGATGTCGTCGAGGACGAGGACCCTGGTGGCGTGGTCGTAGAGCGATGAGCGCACCGTGTGGACCAGCTGCGCCAACGTCATCGCCTTGTGGGGTGCGCCGTAGAAGTCGAGGATCGCCTCGCAGACGCTTTTCGGCGTGGCGGTGACCGGGGTCTGCACGTAGGCGACCGTCGCTACCAGGTCACGGGTTCCGGACACGGCGTCCGGGTTGAGGTCACGGTGTAGCGCCAGCCATTGATCTTCGAACGCTGCCGCAACCTCGCAGGCGGTCTCGGTCTTGCCCTGATACCCACCACCGTTGATCATCAGGCCGGCGCGGGTGGTGGGCTTCTGCTTGAGCGCGTTGTTCTGAATACGGGACCACATCACCCGGGCCACGGCCGCACTCATCGGGGTTTCCTGGATGGCGAGGTTGGCGTGAGTTGCGGCGCGGTGCAGGTCATGGAGCATCCGGCGACGTGCGCTGAGCAGCTGGTACTCGCGTGCGTCCAACCGCGGTGCCGGGACGAATCTGTGCCGGCTGGCCCGCCAGCGTTGCCACCCGCCAACGGTGTCGCGGGCGACGGCAGGGCCGGGCAGCAGGAACGGAAAGACCGCTGCGTCGATATCGCTCACCGGCCGTCCGACCCGGCCGCCGCAGGCTCGTCCGCGGGCAGGACCAGGCGGCTGAACCTGCGGATCCCGTCGCCCAGACGCGGTGGTGGCGGTGG
>JAEZGP010000013.1 GCA_023437285.1 Actinomycetes bacterium
CGCGGCGGCCAGCAGCGACCACCACGCCGCGCGGGGCACCCGGCGGGCGACGGCGAACACCTGCTCGCGGCCCACCGCCAGGCACACGCCCACGGCGAACATGGGCAGGTAGAGCGCCGCCGGCCCGAGCCAGGGCAGGGCGGTGACGGCCACGGCGGCGAGCAGCTTCGGCAGCCAGTACCGGCGGCCCATGAGGCCGGCCGCGAGGAACATCGGCAGCAGGCACGAGAAGGCGATCTCCCAGCGCAGCGACCACAGCGCGGAGTTGAGCGCCATGACGCTGTCCAAGGTGAGCGCGTCCACGATGGAGGCCGGGCCGGCATGCCTGTTGAGCCAGCGGCTGGCGCCGTCGATCACCTCGCGCGGCACGGCCCGCGCGACGGCGGCCGACACCAGCACGGCGACCGCGAGCGGCACGTAGAGCCGCACGAACCGGCGGGGGAAGTACGCGACCCACTGGTTGGGTACGCCGTCGCGCAGGAACGGCAGGGCCAGCACGAACCCGGACAGGACGAAGAACACGTACACGGCCTCGCGACCGGCCCACACCAGGTGCAGCGGCGAGTAGGTCAGCCACCCGGCGACGCCGTCGGGTGCGGCCCCCCGCCCGCCGTTCGCCGCGTCGAGCACGGGCTGGGTCAGCATCGCGTGGTGCACGACGACCACCACGGCGGCAAGCCCCCGCAACCCGTCCAGGGACCGATACCGCCCCTCCGCATTCCCCACGGGTCCCCTAACGACGCTCCCACCCCCCGGAAACGCCCCGCCCACCCTCGCCCGCCCCTCGCCCGCCCCGCCCTACTCGGCTGTTTGGACGTTTCGCGTGTCATCCGGCTACGAATAACACGCGAAACCGGCCAAACGTCGGAGTGGAGGGCAGTGGCGGTGACCGATCCGGCGCCGGTCCGTTAGTGCGGGTGAAGGGGTCGGCGCGGGACGTGACGGCCGGTCGCGACGGTGGTGGGTCGCGACGGTGGGTCGCGGAGGTGGCGGGTCGGCGGGGGAGGGGAGCGCGGATGGGCGTGGGCCGCACGGTGGCGGACGTTCGGCGCGCGATGCGGCGGCCGGTCACCCCGGTGGCCGGTCCGCGCCGGTCGGTCGGGGTCGACGCCGTACGCGTCGTCGGCCTGCTGGCCGTGGTCGCCGGCCACGTGTACGACCGCGAGGTACGGCTGCTGGTGTACCCCTGGCACGTACCGGTCTTCTTCGTCATCACCGGCTACCTGTGGTCGTCGGGGCGGACGCTGGCCACGGAGGCGCAGCGGCGCGTGCGGTCACTGGTCCTGCCGTACCTGACGTGGCTGGCCGTCATCGCCACCCTGTTCATCGCCTGGCACCTGGCCGTGGGCCGGTCGCCCGCGTGGCTGCCGCCGGCGCTGCTGTGGGGCGGCGCCCGGCTCGGGCGGCCGTTCTCGGCGTTCTGGTTCGTGACCGCCCTGCTGGTGGCGTGCCTGCTGTACCGGCTGGTGGAGCGGGTGCCGTGGCGCTGGCGTGGCCTGGTGGTCGGCGCCGGGCTGTCGGCGGCCTACCTCATCGGTCCCGCGATCGCGGACGTGCCGTTGTCGGCCGGGGTCGCGGTGGCCTGCGTGGCATTCGTGTACGCGGGCGACGTGTTGCGCCGCTATCGCACCCGGATCAGCGCGCCGCTGCCCGTGGGCGGCGTGTTCGTCGCGGGCGGCGCGTTGGTCTTCGTCACCGGGCTCAGCCCGAGCCTGAACCTCAAGGCGGCCGGGTTCGGCACCCCGTACCTGGGCTTTGCCGGGGCCGCCGCGATCTCGGCGGGGCTGGTGCTGGTCGCCGAGGCGCTCGCGACGCGCCTGCCGATGCTGGTACGCGAGGCGATCGTGCAGCTCGCCTCGGTCGGGCTGGTCGTCGTGCTCACCCATTCGGCGGTGCTGTGGGCGCTGCGCGGGTACGACATGCCGAACCTGGCGTTCGCCCTGGCCACGATCCTGCCGTGGCTGGCGGGCCTGCTGCTGGCCCGCACGCGCCTGGCGGTGTTGACCGTGGGGTCCGGCCCCGCCCTGGTCAGGCTGAGCCGGCCAGTTCGTCCACTGTAGAGTCTAACGGTACGACGGGACCGCTCAGGCCAGCGGGGCCTGCAACACGCTCTGCCCGTGCCCCTCCCCGCCATCGAAGGTCTGCGCGGACACGTCCACCACGGAGTACGCGTCGAGGTCGTAGCCGGTGACGTCGTACTGGCCGCCCGCCGTGCCCATCGCGCCGAGCGGGATCATTCCTCCGGTGGCCGGGTTGTACAGCCAGGCCACATAAAGGCCCTGCGGTGAAGGCATTCCCGTGACCGTGATGCGCAGTTGACGGCCGGCGGGTGTCTGCACGACGGTCACGGTGCCCGCCGCCTTCTCCGCCATGGCCACCTTCGGGGTGAACGATCCGGTCGCCACCACCGTCTCGGATTGCGGGGCAGGCTCCCGGAGCGCCACCACACCGACGGTCGAACCGATGCCCAGGAGAATGCCGACGATGGCGGCCAGGGCCACGCGGCCGAGGCCGGCGGGCCGGCGAAACGCGGTCCGGCGCGGAGGTCGCCGGCCCGGTCCGACCGCCCCGGCGGGGGACGCGGG
>JAEZGP010000016.1 GCA_023437285.1 Actinomycetes bacterium
GGTCACGGGAGCGCGGCTGGCCTGGTCGGCCGGGCACCCGTCGCGGGCGAGGGTGCTGCTGCGTCGGGCCCGGGCCACGGGACCGCCGGCCGACGTACGGGCGTGGGCCCAGGCGCTGGAGGGCGAGATCGAGCTGCGCGCCGGCACCACCACCCGGGCCCGTGACCTGCTCCTGCACGCCGCGAGCGCGCTCTCGCGCGACGGGCACGAGCTGACCCTGGACACGCTGATCCTCGCGGGCGAGGCCATGACCGTCGCCGGCCACCACGCCGACTTCATCGAACTCGCCAACCAGGTGGCCGCCCTGCACCCGCCCGGCGACCGGCGCGAGGCGACGTTCCTGCAGGCGTACGCCCATGGTCAGGCCGCGTCGTACCGCGGCGACCTCACCGCGGCGGAGGCCTCGCTGCGCAAGGTCATCGAGCTGGCTCCCGGGCTGTCGAGCCCGACCGCGTCGGTGCGCGCCGGGGTGGCCGCCACCCTGCTCGGCGACCCGGTGCGCGCGCGCCAACTGGCCGATCACGCGATCGTCCAGGCGACCGCGCGGGGCGCCGCCGCCGTCGTGCCGCAGGCGCTGGAGATCATCGCGTACGCCGAGTTCGCGATCGGCCGTAACCGCGAGGCCGCCGACGTGGCCCTCGACGGACTGCACGCGGCCCGGGCCACCGGCCAGGAGAGCCTCGCCAACAGCTTCCTCGCCACGCTCGCCGTGCTGGCCGCCGGCGACGGCGACCGGGAGACCTGCCACGCGCGGCTGCGCCAGTTGCGGCCCGCGCCGGCGGACGGCGAGATGAGCCAGACCGAGGCGTTCTCCCGGTGGGCACTGGGGACCATCGACCTGTTCGACGGCCGGTACCGGGCCGCGCTGGAGTGGCTGCGGCCGCTCATGTGCGACGACGAGCGGGTGCGCGGCAACACCCTGATCCGGATCCCGGCCACGCTCGCGCTCATCGAGGCGGCGACGCGCTGCGACGAGCGCGACCTGGCCCGCGACAAGCTGTTCATCCTCGACGTGTGGGTCAACCGGTCCCGGACCGCCCCGTGGCTCGCCCTCGCGGCGCGCAGCCACGCCCTGGTCGCGACCGACGACGCCGAGGTCGGGGCGTACTTCGAGGAGGCCCTGACGCAGCACCTGGCCGCGCGGGCCGACCACGGCCGGGCACGCACGGAGCTGCTCTACGGGCAGTACCTGCGACGTGTGCGTCGCCGCGGCGCCGCGCGCGAACACCTGCGCATCGCGCAGGCGACGTTCGAACAGCTCGGCGCCACCCGATGGGCGGGCAAGGCGAGCGCCGAGCTACGGGCGGCGGGCGAGCGCGTCGAGGCGGCCGGGCCGTCGGGGGACCTCACGCCACAGCAGCAGCAGATCGCCGACCTGGTCGCGGCCGGCGCGACCAACGCGGAGATCGCGACACGACTGTTCCTCTCCCGCCGCACGGTCGAGCATCACCTGGGCAACATCTACCATCGCCTTGGCATCCGATCCCGCGTTGACCTGGCCAGATACCGGCGGGAAGAAGGTTGACACCCGTAAATACCCCGATGTGGCGAGGGCGGTGCCGACCACAGACTGTCGGGACCACCCGGCGCGAACCCCCTCCGCGCCGTCCAGCCTCACACCATGGGAGTGAGCTCATGCAGTCCGTCCCCCACCGGCTTCTCCACAGGCGGTTGATCAGTATCGTGGCGAGCGTCGCGCTGACGCTCGGCGTGGTCGCCGTCGGCGAGTCCGCCCACGCGGCCGAGATCGGGCAGGCCCCGACCGCGTCCAACATCACCGGCAACGGAAGCTTCGCCACCACCAGTTCCAACATCTCGTCGCTGGTCCTCGGCTTCGGCGGCGGTCAGGTGTACTACCCGGTCGCCTCGGGCACCTACCCCGTCATCGCGATCTCGCCCGGCTACACCGCCCGCTGGTCGAGCCTGAGCTGGATCGGCCCGCGCCTCGCGTCGTGGGGCTTCGTCGTGGTCGGCATCGAGACCAACACGATCTACGACACTCCCGCCAGCCGTGGTAGCCAGCTGCGTGCCGCGCTGGACTGGGCGGTCAGTTCGTCGGCGCCGAGTGCCGTGCGGTCGCGGGCCGACTCGAACCGGCGCGGCGTCGCCGGCCACTCGATGGGCGGCGGCGGCACGCTGGAGGCCCTCGCCGGGGACACCTCCGGCCGCATCAAGGCCGGCGTACCGCTCGCGCCGTGGAACCTGGACAAGTCCTGGAGCGGGGTCACCGAGCCGGTCGCCATCGTCGGCGGCGAGACCGACAGCGTCGCGCCGGTCGCGAGCCACTCGATCCCGTTCTACAACAGCCTGTCGGGCCCGAAGTCGTACGTCGAGCTGAACGGCGCCAGCCACTTCTTCCCGAACGTCAGCAACGCCACCGTGTCGCGGGTGCTCGTGTCGTGGTTCAAGCGCTACCTCGAACAGGACGCCCGGTTCACGCCGTTCACGTGCGGGTTCAGCGGTACGGCGATCTCGGACTTCCGTACCAACGCCTGCTGAGATCCGCGGCCCTGAGCCGGATCGGTGCCCACCGGCGCCGATCCGGCTCAGCGCGCTGTTCACGTCGCCGGCGCGAGGTTCGGGGTCGGCGCCTCGGCCGGCGCGGTGCGGCGTACGCCGCGGACCAGCAGGTACGCGATCATCCAGAACTCGCCGACGGAGGCCGGCACGGCGAGCGCCTCGACCATGATGCCCGCGTCGGGCAGCAGGTACCGGACCAGGCCACCGAGCACGTAGCCGACCCCGCCGACGATGAGGACCCAGCCCAGCGGGCGGGGCATCCAGCCTGACCGCAGCACGCACATACCCATGGGGATCAGCCACAGGCCGAAGAACAGGTTGCCGACGCCCCACATGTTGTCGCTGAGCAGGTAGAGCGTCTGGACGGTCGCGGCCGCGTCACCGGCCGGTTCGCCCGCGATACCGACGGTGGTGCCGAGCAGTGCCGCGCTGACCAGGATGGCGATCCCGTTGATCAGGCCGAACGCGGCGATGGCGCCGGCGGCCACATCGTCGACTGTGCGGAACAGCCGGTAGAACCAGACGGCCGTGAGCGTCTGGGTCAGCACGATGCCCAGTTCCAGGGCCACGCCCGCCCGCGCGACCGACTCGTGGGCGACGAGATTGGCCAGCGTCGCGGCCGGGTCGTCCGGGTCGAACAGCCGCGGCCGGATGATCAGGAAACCGAGCATGCCGGTGAGGGCGAGGCCCAGGTAGAGCAGGCCGGTAGCGCGTGCGGTGCGAACCAACGGGTTCATGGACGGGCTCCTTCGAAGACCAGCCTTACAACGTAAGGGCGCCTTACACTGTAAGGCGGGCGGTCGGGACGAGCAATAGCGGAAGATGGGTAGCCGTGCGCGAACCACTGAGCCGGGAACGGGTACTGGCGGCGGCGGTCGCCCTCGCCGACGCGGAGGGCGTACCGGCGCTGACCATGCGTCGCCTCGCCGCGGGCCTCGGCGTCGAGGCGATGTCCCTCTACCACCACCTGCCCGGCAAGGACGCCCTGCTCAACGGCCTCGTGGAGACCGTGGCGGCAGAGGTTGTGGCCGCCGTCAGCCGCGCTGGCGCGACGGACGAGGATTGGCGCGACACGCTGCGGCGCTGGTTCGCCTTGGCGCGCGAGGTGATGCTGCGCCACCCGTGGGCGCCCGCGCTGATGGGACGCGGGAAGGCCGTGCCGCCGATCGTGTACGGGTACTATGAAATGATCTTGGCCACGATGATCGGGGCGGGCTTCTCGTATCGGATCGCCCACCGCGCGCTGCACGCGTTCGGCAGCATGCCGCTCGGGTTCGTGCAGGAACTGTTCGGACCGGGCGACGCGGGCGACGATGAGGCCGAGCTGGCCGCCATGGCGGAGGCGCTTCCGCACATGGCGGCCATGGTGGCGGCCGAGCTGCACGCGGCCACCGACCCGACGCTCGGGTGGTGCGACAGCCAGGTCGAGTTCCAGTTCACGCTCGACCTGCTGCTCGACGGGCTGGAACGGTACCGCGGCTAGCTTTGCGCGCTCGCCCACTGCGCGACGCGGGCGGCGCTCTCCTTCTCGGACAGGTCCTCGACGCGCGTCATGACGCTCCACCGCACGCCGAACGGGTCGCGGATGCTCGCGAACCGGTCGCCGGAGACGAACGTCGTCGGCGCCTCGCGCACGGTGGCGCCGGCGGCCTCCGCGCGGGCCACCGTGGCGTCGATGTCGGGGCAGTACAGCCCGAGGGAGTAGCAGTCGTTGTCGCCGGCCGGCGGGGCGACCAGCGCGTAGTCGGGCGACGGTTCGCCCAGTTGCAGGTGGCCGTTGCCGAAGTCGAGGTCGGCGTGCGCGACCACCCCGCCCAGCTCCGTCACGTCGACCACGCGGGCGCCGAACACGTCGCGGTAGAACTCGATCGCGGCGCGCGCGTCCGGGATGGCGATAAACGGCGTCAGGCTGGTCATGCCGTGCGGCGTTCCGTTCGTCGTGTGCTCGCCGTCGGCAACGGTGTAGTTATCGCTCATGACTCCGACGCTAGGCGCGCACGGCCGGCGCGGGCTTGGTGATTCACGACAGGTGTACGCAGCCGGAATGAGAGCGACAGCCTGGCCGTTTCGACCCAGGCCGGGCAACGGTCGCAGGTCAACGCGTCCCGGCCTGCCGGGAGGCGTCATAGGTGTGCCGCGACCGCTCGACCTCGTCGAGGTGGGTGTCAGCCCATTTCGCGAGATGGGCGAAGAGGGGGCCGAGGGTGGACCCGAGTTCGGTGATCTCGTACTCGACCCGCGGTGGAACCTCGGGATGGTAGGTGCGCGCGACGAGACCGTCGCGTTCGAGCTGGCGCAGCCGCTGGGTGAGAACCTTCGGGGTGATCGTGGTCAGGCGACGTTCCAGCTCGACGAACCGTTGCCGGCCGTACGCGTTCAGCGTCCACAGGATCGGGGTCGTCCACCGGCTGAACACGATGTCCACGACGGGGGCGATCGGGCAGGCCAGTTCCGGATCGGCGGACATCGGAGGCTGCCACGTCGCCTGGCTCTGCGTCATGTCCGGCTCCGCTCAGATAGTCACTTTCCTCTAGGTACCTACTATACCGGCGCTGTTACGGTTCCCCGCAGTCGCCGCCGTGCCGCAGCTGGGCAGGCACGACAACGAGGTCGCACCCGGTGAGGCGACCCAGGCACAACGAAGGGAATCGATCATGATCGTCGTAACAGGTGCCACGGGCAACGTCGGTCGCTCGTTGCTGAAGACACTCGCGCGTACCAGCGCGGTGACCGCGGTGTCACGCGGACAACTGCCCGTCGACCTTCCCGAGGGCGTGCGATACCAGCAGGCCGACCTCGCCCAGCCGGATACCCTCCGTCCTGCCGTGGACGGCGCTCACACGCTGTTCCTCCTGGTCGCCGGTGCCGGCGCCCACCTGGACGTGAACCAGATCCTCAAGGTGAGTCAGGCCGGCGGGATCGAACGGGTGGTGCTGCTGTCGTCCCAGGCGGCCGGAACACGCCCGCGGTCGGTGTCCCACGCACCGCTGCGCGCCATCGAGCGGGTAGCCGAGAGCTCCGGCCTGGCCTGGACGATCCTGCGGCCGGGAGGATTCGCCTCCAACATGTACGCCTGGGCCGACCTGGTTCGTGCCCAGCGGACCGTCGCCGCGCCGTTCGGCGACGTCGGCCTGCCGGTCATCGACCCGGAAGACATCGCCGAGGTGGCCGCCGCCGTCCTGAAAGAGGACACACACGCCGGCCACATCTACGAGCTGACCGGACCCGCCCTCAGCACACCGCGGCAACGGGCAGCCGACCTGGCGGCCGCGCTCGGCGAACCGATTCACTTCGTCGAACAGACCCGCGACGAGGCGCGCGCACAGCTGCTGCGGTTCATGCCCGAGCCCGTCGTCGACGGCACGCTGTCCATCCTCGGCGAGCCAACGCCGGCCGAGCAGCGCATCAGCCCGCACGTCCAGCAATTGCTCGGCCGGCCTCCGCACACCTTCGCGCACTGGGCCGAACGCCACGTCAACGCGTTCCGCTGACAACCCGGCATCGGAGTGAGTCACCAGCGCGGCGGCGGTCCGAGGGGAATAACCCGCGGGCCACCGCCGGGTACCCGGCTCTGTGGCGGCAAACAGTACGCTGGCAGTGTGAGGCTGGCCGAGCGGGGAGTGCTGTACCCGGCCCGCCTGCCCACGTTCCATCGGGTCCCGGCGCCGGAGCGGGTCGGCGCGCTGGTGCGCTGGTTCTGGATCCCCGAGTGGGACATCGCTCCCGGCCGCACCTCACGCCAGCACCTGATCGGCTTCCCGGCGTGCAACCTCGTCGTCGAGCCGGCCGCCGTCACGCTTTCCGGTCCGACGACCCGCAGCTCGTACCGGGATCTTTCCGGCACCGGATGGGCGGTGGGGGCGCTGCTGCGGCCGGCGGCGGTACCCGTCCTGCTCGGCGATCCGGCAACCCTGCGCGACGCCACGCGGCAGGTGGCGCTGCCGGCGTTGGCCGACCCGGTCCGCCGGGCCATGAGCGGCCGAGGGGACCGGCACGGGCGGGCCGTCGAGGCGTTCGCCGACTGGCTCGTCGGCGCCGTCGGCGCGCCGGGGGAGGACGCGTTGCTCGCCAACCGCATGACGGACGTGATCGACACCGACGAGTCGGTCCGAACCGTGGAGGACGCGGCCGCCCGGCTGAACGTCTCGCCCCGTACGCTGCAGCGGCTCGCGCGCCGCTACGTCGGGGTGCCGCCGCTGGCCATGATCCGACGCGCGCGGCTGCAACGGGCCGCCGAGCGCCTGCGCGCCGACCCGACCGTGAGCCTGGCGGAGCTCGCCGCCGACCTGGGCTACACCGACCAGGCCCACCTGGCCAACGAGTTCCGCACGGTCCTCGGGCTCACCCCCAGTGGGTACCGGCGAAGCTCCTGACGTGGGATTCGCCTCGTAATCTTGACTCATTCCAGAATGCGGGCCAAACTTCCTCGGTGAGTTCCGTCGCGGAAGGATTCTGATGCCCGACAGCCCGATGTCCGAAAACCACGAGCCGATCGTCCACGACGCGGAGGTGGGCGCCGAGTCGAAGTGTCCGGTCGCCCACGGGCGTGCCCCGCACCCGACTCAGGGTGGCGGCAACCGCGGCTGGTGGCCCGAGCAGCTCAACCTGAAGATTCTCGCGAAGAACCCCGCCGTGGCCAACCCGCTCGGCGAGGCGTTCGACTACGCGAAGGCGTTCCAGTCCCTCGACCTGCCCGCCGTGAAGCGCGACATCGCCGAGGTGCTCACCACCTCCAACGACCGGTGGCCGGCCGACTTCGGCAACTACGGCCCGCTCATGATCCGCATGGCGTGGCACAGCGCCGGCACGTACCGCATCAGCGACGGCCGGGGCGGCGCCGGGGCCGGGCAGCAGCGGTTCGCGCCGCTCAACAGCTGGCCGGACAACGCCAACCTGGACAAGGCCCGCCGCCTGCTGTGGCCGGTCAAGAAGAAGTACGGCCAAGCGCTGTCCTGGGCCGACCTGATGGTGCTCGCCGGCAACGTGGCGCTGGAGTCCATGGGCTTCAAGACCTTCGGCTTCGGCGGCGGCCGCGCCGACGTCTGGGAGGCCGACGAGGACGTCTACTGGGGCCCCGAGACCACCTGGCTGGGCGACGCCCGCTACACCGGCGAGCGTGAGCTGGAGAACCCGCTCGCCGCCGTGCAGATGGGCCTCATCTACGTCAACCCGGAGGGCCCCAACGGCAACCCGGACCCGATCGCCGCCGCCCGCGACATCCGCGAGACGTTCGGCCGCATGGCCATGAACGACGAGGAGACCGTCGCGCTCATCGCCGGCGGGCACACCTTCGGCAAGACCCACGGGGCCGGCCCGGCCGACCACGTCGGCGTCGAGCCCGAGGGCGCCCCGATCGAGGACCAGGGCCTGGGCTGGAAGAGCACGTACGGCGCCGGCAAGGGCCCCGACACGATCACCAGCGGCCTTGAGGTGACGTGGACCGACCGGCCCACGCAGTGGAGCAACCGCTTCTTCGAGATCCTCTTCGGGTTCGAGTGGGAGCTGTCCAAGAGCCCGGCCGGCGCTAACCAGTGGGTCGCCAAGGACGCCGACGCGATCGTCCCGGACGCCTTCGACCCGGCGAAGAAGCACAAGCCGACGATGCTGACGACCGACCTGGCGCTGCGGTTCGACCCGATCTACGAGCCGATCTCGCGGCGGTTCCTGGAGAACCCCGACCAGTTCGCCGACGCCTTCGCCCGCGCGTGGTTCAAGCTGACCCACCGCGACATGGGTCCGGTCGCGCGCTACCTCGGCCCCGAGGTGCCCACCGAGGAACTGCTCTGGCAGGACCCGCTGCCCGCCCGCGACTACGAACTCATCAACGACGCGGACGTGGCCGAGCTCAAGGAGCGCATCGCCGCCTCGGGCCTGACCGTGGCGCAGCTCGTCTCGACCGCGTGGGCGGCGTGCTCGTCGTTCCGTGGCAGCGACAAGCGCGGCGGCGCCAACGGCGGCCGCATCCGCCTGCAGCCGCAGATCGGCTGGGAGGTCAACGAGCCCGACCAGCTGGCGGTCGTACTGCGCGCGCTGGAGGGCATCCAGGCCTCGTTCGGCAAGACGGTCTCGCTCGCCGACCTCGTCGTGCTCGGCGGCGCCGTGGGTGTGGAGCAGGCCGCCAAGAAGGCCGGCGTCGACATCACCGTGCCGTTCACGCCGGGCCGGGTCGACGCGTCGCAGGAGCAGACGGACGTGGAGTCGTTCGCCGCGCTCGAGCCGACCGTGGACGGGTTCCGCAACTACCTGGGCAAGGGCCACCGCCTGCCGGCCGAGTTCCTGCTGGTCGACAAGGCGAACCTGCTCACGCTGAGCGCGCCGGAGATGACCGTCCTGGTCGGCGGCCTGCGGGTGCTGGGCGCCAACTACAAGCAGTCGTCGCTGGGCGTCTTCACCGACAACCCGGGTGTGCTGACCAACGACTTCTTCGTGAACCTGCTCGACTTCGGCACCGAATGGGCGCCGACGGCCGAGGAGGGCATCTACGAGGGTCGCGACGTGGCCACCGGCGAGGTCAAGTGGTCGGGCACCCGCGTCGACCTGGTGTTCGGCTCGAACTCCGAGCTGCGCGCGCTCGCCGAGGTCTACGCGAGCGACGACGCCAGGGAGAAGTTCGTGCGCGACTTCGTCGCGGCGTGGGTCAAGGTCTCCAACCTCGACCGGTTCGACCTCGCCTGATCGTTACTGCGCGTCGGGGGGGGGGGGGGGGGGGGGGGGGGGCGCGGGCGCGCGGCGGGGGGGGGGGGGGGGGGGGGGGGGGGGGGGGGGGGGGGG
>JAEZGP010000025.1 GCA_023437285.1 Actinomycetes bacterium
GGCGCCCGGATCCGATGGCGGGTGTTGCGCATCGGCCGCTGTTCCGGATCGATCCAGGGCGGCGGGACGAACTCGGGCAGCCCGTCCTTGCCCAGGCGTACCCGCCAGCCGTCTGGCTCGTGGAGGAACCGGTGATGGACCCGGCACACGAGCACGCCGTTGTCGACGTCCGTGGGCCCGCCGTCGAGCCACGACAGCATGTGGTGCGCCTCGGTCCAAGCGGCCGGCCGGTCGCAGCCGGGAAACGAGCAGCCCTGGTCCCTGATCGCAAGTGCGCGCCGGGCCGGGCCGGAGAACAGGCGTCGGGTCCGCCCGACGTCGAGGACCTGGCCTTCGCCGGACAGTACGGCGGGCAGGATCGCCGCGTCGCACGCCAGCCGGCGCACGGCGGCCGCGCTGAGCGCCTCGCCGTCGTCGCTGTGCCCGACGCCGAGCACCCGGGTCAGCGCGTCGAAGCTCGTGGTGACCACCAGGCGGGTCGGCTGGCCGCCGCGTGCGGGCAGGTCGCCACCGCTTAGAACCTTGTGGCAGATGTCGGTCAGGGCGTCGGCGCGTCGCTGACCGGCGGTGCGTTCGTCGCCCACGCCGCGCGGCCCGGACAGCGGGTCCAGCGCCGTACGCAGGATCGTCGCGCCCTCCCGGTCGAGGTAACCCCGGATGACCGTGCCGCCGAACCCGTCGTCCTGCAGATCGAACCGCCGCATCTGGCGTGCCCGCGCGTCGGCCCGGTCAAGTGCGCGCCGCTCGGCCTCGTCGGCGATGTCGGGGGCAATCACGGTCAGCGCGTGCCGCCCGGCGATGCGCAGCTCGCGCGGACCCAGCGACTGCGCGTGCGAGAGGAGCAGCCCTTCGACCCGCGCCACGATCCACCCGCCGGCCGGCGCCGCGATCGCCGTGACGCCATTGTCGGCACGGTCGCCAGCCTGGCAAGTGTCGCAAGTGTCGCAAGTGTCGCCACTGTCGCCACAGTCGGCACCGTGGCCGCTGTGGGCACGGTCGCCGGTGTCGCCGGTGTCGCCGGTATCGCGGTTGTCGCGGTTGTCGCGGTTGTTGTGGCTGTCGCCGCTCTCGCCACGGTCGGCGGAGTTGGCGTCATGCCGGTCATCACGAAAGTCATTACGCAGGTCGTCGGGGAGTGCGTCGAGGGCCTCGACGATCGTCCTGGCCTGCTCCACGTTGATGTCGCCGGCGAGCAACCGGTCTCGCGTGGCCGGGTGGCGGCGCAGTGCCCGGGCCAGCCGTACCGTCGAAGCCGCCGGTCCGCCCGAGATCCGCCAACGCCAGCGCAGCCACGCCACTGTGGACGTCGCCCCGGCCTCCCGTGGCAGGCCGCGCTCGTCGAGCTCGCCCAGCAGGCCGAGCTTGAGGCCGGCGACGCGCTGCTCCAGCACGTGCAGCGCCGCGCAGTCGGCCAGCAGGTGCGCGTCGGACCGCGACCAGGCCGGCTGGGCGGCCAGGCGCGTCAACGCGTCGGAAACAGTGGACAGCTCCCCCGTGAGCACGAACCCACATTAGTACACCCGTACGAAGATCAGAAGCCGTCAATCGAGCAGTGCGGCGGTCCAGACCGCCAGGTGCTCCTCGATGTAGTCGGCGGCCGGGCCCCAATGGTCGCCGTGGCCCTCGGCGTACAGCCGCGCCCACGGCTGGGCGCCGGTCAGTGACGAGGTGTGGAGCAGGTCGTACATGGCGCGGGTACGGCTGACGATGAGCGGCGGCAGGGCGCGCCGCTGCTGCTCGTCCAGCCCGTACCCGTCGGCCAAGGCGCGCAGGCGTGGCGCGTCCACGGACGGCGACCCGCCGGGGGACAGCGGCGTGAACCCGTGGGCCGCGTACGCCAGGTCGGACAGGCGCGTGCCCGGGCCCGCGCCGTCCCAGTCGATGAAGACCCAGCGTCCGGGCCCGCACACCAGATTCCAGGGGGCCAGGTCGTTGTGACAGATCAGCTCCATTCCGTCCGGCTCGAAGACCTGCTCCCACCGCAGGCCGGCCGGCGGCCGGAACGTCACGACCGCGTCGTGGTAGTCCCGGATCAGCCGGCCGGCCCGCCGTAGTTCGGCCGGGGTCATCGGCGGCAACGCGTCCGCCATGCTGCCCGGCACGTACTCCATGATGTGTCGTTGTTTCTCGTCGCGGCCCAGGGTGCGCGGCGCGCCGGCGAAGCCGACCGTCGCAAGATGGCGCAGCAGAGCCTCGATGGCCGGGGTCGCGGTCGTCGCCGGCTTGCGCACGGTCGCACCGACGCGCACCACCGATTCGGCCACGTTGCCGCCGACCAACGGAACCTCGTTCACGCCTTCTCCCAAGAACGTCGAGTACGGGCTGCTAGCGCCGTTTCAGTGCTAGCGCCGTTCCAGTGCTAGCGGCGCTTTAGCGCGAAGACGCCCCAGCCGAGGTACTCACGGCCGTACCGCACGTAGCGCAGCGGGCCGGTGGTCAGCTCCTCGCGCAGTTGCGCGGCCAGTTCGTGCTCCGGGTTGGCGTCGAGCCAGGTCCTGATGCTGAGCCATTGCGACGCGGTGTAGCGGTCCCAGCTGTCCTGGTCGGCAAGCACCATCTCGACGAGGTCCCAGCCCAGCTCGCCGAAGAGCGTGACGAGGTCCGGCAGAGAACGGAAGTCCTCCTTGTCCGACGCCCAGCAGCCGTGGACGGTCTCCAGGTCGGGTGGGTCCTTCCGCCAGAAGGGCTCGCCGATCAGCAGCAGGCCGCCCGGCCGCACGCTGCGTTCCAGCAGCTCGATCGTGCCGGGAACGCCGTTGCCTATCCAGGTCGCGCCGACGCAGGCGGCCACGTCGACGGGTGTGTCCGCCACGTAGCCGACGGCGTTAGCCTCGACGAAGGTAAGCCGGTCGGCGACGCCGAACTCCGCGGCCCGGGCGGCCGCGGCCGCCGTGTTGACCGGGTTGATGTCGACGCCGACGCCGGTGATGCCGTGGTCACGGGCCCAGGTGCAGAGCAGCTCGCCCTTGCCGCAGGCGAGGTCGAGGATCGACTGCCCGGCACACAGGTGCAGTGCCTCGCCGAGCGTCGCGAGCTTCTCGGCGGTGAAGGGGTTGAGGATCCGCTGGCTAGTCTCGCGGATCGTGAACGTACGCATGTCCAATGCGGGGCTTCCTGACGTGTGAGGGTTGATAGTTCGACAGCGGCTGGACACGGCCGTGGACCCTCACACAAATCACCTCATCAGACGCGGACTGCTCCGCACACAGTAACGGCATGACACAGTCGCCGGCATTGTGATTTCACGACCCGCCGCCGACCGTGTCTCAAAGCTGGCTCCTGTCTCAGAAAGCTAGCTCCTGTCTCAAAAGCTAGCTTTAGGAAGCGGCCGCCCCGGCGAACGCGGCGTCGAGGATGTCCAGGCCGGCGTTGAGTTCGGCGTCCGTGATGACCAGGGGCGGCAGGAAGCGCAGTACGTTGCCGTACGTGCCGCAGGTCAGCACGAGCAGGCCCGCCTCGTGGCAGGCGCGCGCCACCGCCCCCGCCAACTCCGGGTTGGGCGGCGGGCCCGTGCGGGAGCTTTCTGTCGTACCCCCGTGGGTTAATTCCATCGCGAGCATGGCACCGCGGCCGCGGACGTCGGCCACGACGGCATGGCGGCTCGCGAGCGTGTGAAGGCGGGGGAGCATGACGGATTCGATGTGGCGGGCGGCGGCGTTGAGGTCCTCGGCGCGCATGGTCTCGATCGCGGCGAGCGCGGCGGCGCACGCCACGGGGTTGCCGCCGTAGGTGCCGCCCAAGCCGCCGGGGTGTACGGCGTCCATGATCTCGGCGCGGCCGGTGACGCCGGCCAGGGGCAGGCCGCCGGCCAGGCCCTTGGCCGTGGTGACCAGGTCGGGCACGACCGACTCGTGGGAGGAGGCAAACCAGGAGCCTGTCCGGCAGAAGCCCGTCTGGATCTCGTCGGCGATGAGGACGGCACCGGCCCGCGTGGCCCACTCGCTCAGGGCGGGCAGGAAGCCGGGGGCGGGCACGACGAACCCGCCCTCGCCCTGGATGGGCTCGATGAGCACGGCGGCGACGTTCGAGGCGCCCACCTGCTTCTCGATGAGGTCGATGGCGCGCGCCGCCGCGACGTCGCCGGGCAGGCCGCCGTCGCGCAGCGGGTAGGACATCGGCACCCGGTAGATCTCGCCGGCGAACGGGCCGAAGCGGTGCTTGTACGGCATGTTCTTGGCGGTCAGCGCCATCGTGAGGTTCGTCCGGCCGTGGTAGGCGTGGTCGAACACCACGACGGCCGGGCGGCCCGTGTGGTGGCGCGCGATCTTCACGGCGTTCTCGACGGCCTCGGCGCCCGAGTTGAACAGGGCCGAGCGCTTGTCGTGTTCGCCCGGCGTCAGCTCGTTGAGGTGTTCGCAGACGGCGACGTACGACTCGTACGGGGCGATCATGAAGCAGGTGTGGGTGAAGCGTTCCACCTGTGCCTTGACCGCCTCGACCACGCGCGGGGCGGCGTTGCCGACGCTGGTCACCGCGATGCCGGAGCCGAAGTCGATCCACTCGCGACCCTCGACGTCGGTGAGGGTCGCACCGGAGGCGTGGTCCACGTAGGACGGCAGCAGGCTGGACACGCCGCGCGACACGGCGGCCGCGCGGCGCTTGCCCAACTCCTCGGACCGGGCCATGGTCACGCCTCGCCCATGAAGTGCATGACGTGCTTGACCCGGGTGTAGTCCTCGAGGCTGTAGAGCGACAGGTCCTTGCCGTGGCCGGAGTGCTTGAAGCCGCCGTGCGGCATCTCGGAGATGAACGGGATGTGCGTGTTCACCCAGACGCAGCCGAAGTCGAGCTTCGTGGTCATCCGCATGGCCCGGCCGTGGTCGCGGGTCCAGACGGAGGCTGCCAGGCCGTACTCGACGCCGTTGGCCCAGCGGACCGCCTCCTCCTCGTCGGTGAACCGCTGCAGGGTGATGACCGGGCCGAAGACCTCGTCCTGGATGATCTCGTCGTCCTGGCGGACGCCCGTAACCACCGTGGGCGTGTAGAAGTAGCCGCGGTCGCCCTGGCGGGAACCGCCCGCCAGCAGGTTCGCGTGATCGGGCAGCCGGTCGATGAAGCCGGTCACCCGGGCGAGCTGGTTGGCGTTGTTCAGCGGGCCGTAGAGGATGTCCTCCTCGGTGGGCGCCCCGGTCTTCGTGTTGCGGGCCTGCTCAGCCAGGGCGGCGGCGAACTCGTCGTAGATGCCGGGGCCGACCAGCACCCGGGTCGCGGCCGTGCAGTCCTGGCCCGCGTTGAAGTAGCCGCCGATGGCGATCGACTCGGCGGCGGCCGCGATGTCGGCGTCGTCGAAAATGACGACCGGGGCCTTGCCGCCCAGTTCGAGGTGGGTGCGCTTGAGGTCGGGCGCCGCCGCGGCGGCCACCTCGCGGCCCGCCCGGGTCGACCCGGTGATCGACACGATCTGCGGGGTCGGGTGCGACACGACGGCCCGGCCGGTGTCCCGGTCACCGGTGACGACGTTGAACACGCCCGGCGGCAGGAACTCGGCGGCGATCTCGGCGAGCAGCAGGGTCGACAGCGGGGTGGTGTCCGAGGGCTTCAGCACGACCGTGTTGCCGGCGGCCAGCGCCGGGGCGATCTTCCAGATGGCCATCATGAGCGGGTAGTTCCACGGGGTCACCTGGCCGGCGACGCCGATCGGCTCGCGGCGCACGTACGACTCGTGGCCGGCCAGGTACGTGCCCGCCGCCTTGCCCTCCAGCATGCGGGCCGCGCCGGCGAAGAAGCGCAGCTCGTCGACGCACGGCGGGATCTCCTCGTCGGCGGTGAGCTGACGCGGCTTGCCGGTGTTCAGGCACTCGGCGTCCAGCAGGTCCTCGGCCCGCGCCTCCACGGCGTCGGCCAGCTTCAGCAGCGCGAGTTGGCGGTCCTTCGGCGTGGTGCGGCCCCACGAGGCGAACGCCGTCGCGGCGGCGTCCATCGCCCGGTCCACGTCGGCGGCGCCGGAGACCGGTGCGGCGGCGAACACCTCGCCAGTGGACGGGTCGATCAGGTCGGCGTAGCCGCCGTCGGCCGGCTCGACGTACTCGCCATTGATGAAGTTCCGCAGGATCCGCTTGTCCGCCATATTCAGACTCCCGTAATCGCAATTTGCCTGCCATCTTTGCAACCGAATCCGCAGCAGACAAGGTCGGAGGCGACTATTTCCGTGTCGCGATACCGCGGTCTAGGCTGCGGAGAGGCCAACGTTGCGGGGGGCAACGTTGCCGGGGTGTCAACGTTGCCTGGGGGCCAACGTTGCGGAGAGACCAACGTTGCGGAGAGGCCAACGTTGCGAGGAGGAGGTGGCGCGGTGATCCCGTTCTGGGTGGCAGGTGAGGCGCAGACCGGCGCGGACGAACTGGTCGTGACGCACCCCTACGACGGCCGGGTCGTCGGCACGACCTCGTGGGCCACGCGGGAGCAGGTCGAGACCGCCGTGGCGGCCGCCGCCGAGGTCGCCGCCCAGGCTGCCGCGCTGCCCGCGTATGTGCGGGCCGCCGCGCTCGACCACGTGTCGGCAACGCTCGCCGAGCGGGCCGACGAGGTCGCCCGGCTCATCACCGCAGAGAACGGCAAACCCCTCAAATGGGCACGCGCCGAGGTGGGCCGGGCCGTGTCCACGTTCCGCTGGGCGGCCGAGGAGGCCCGCCGGTTCAGCGGCGAAGTGCAGCGCCTGGACACCGATCCGGCCGCCGCCGGCCGGCTGGCGCTGGTCAAGCGCGTACCGCGCGGTCCGGTGCTCGGCATCAGCCCGTTCAATTTTCCGCTCAACCTCGTGGCCCACAAGGTGGCCCCCGCGATCGCGGTCGGCGCCCCGATCGTCGTCAAGCCCGCGCCGGCCACGCCGCTGTCCGCCCTGCTGCTGGGCGAGATCCTGGCCGGGACGCGGCTGCCCGCCGGCATGGTCTCCGTTCTGCCGGTGCCCAACGAGCGCGCGGCCGACCTGGTCGCCGACCCGCGCCTGCCGGTGGTGTCGTTCACCGGTTCCGGGCCGGTCGGCGCGCAGATCCGCGCGGCCGTACCGCACAAGCACGTCACCCTGGAGCTGGGCGGCAACGCCGCCGCGCTGGTCTGCGCCGACTGGGCCACCGACGAGGACCTGGAGTGGGCGGCCACGCGCATCGCCACCTTCTCCAACTACCAGGCCGGCCAGAGCTGCATCGCCGTGCAGCGGGTCTTCGCCCACCGCGACGTGTTCGACCGGCTCTGCGAGCGCGTCGTCGCCAAGGTCGAGGCCCTGCGGACGGGCGACCCGACCGACGAGGCCACCGACGTCGGGCCGATGGTCAGTGAGGACGCGGCCACGCGGGTGCAGGCGTGGGTCAGCGAGGCGCTCGCCGCGGGCGGCACGCTGCACACCGGGGGCGTACGCGACGGAGCGAGCTACGCGCCGACCGTCCTGACGGGCGTACCGGCGGACGCGAAGGTGTGTGCCGAGGAGGTCTTCGGGCCGGTGCTGGTGATGGCCCCGGTGGAGTCGGACGCGGCGGGCTTCGCGGCCGTCAACGACTCCGCGTACGGGCTGCAGGCCGGGGTGTTCACGCACAGCCTGCAGACCGCGTTCGCGGCCCACCGGGAGCTGCGGGTGGGCGGGGTCATCGTCGGTGACGTGCCGAGCTACCGCGCCGACCAGATGCCGTACGGGGGGACAAAGGGCTCCGGGGAGGGTCGCGAGGGGTTGCGCTCGGCCATGGACGACTACACCGAGCCGCGCGTGATGGTGCTCACAGGCATCGATCTCTAGTCGGAAACCTGGGTCACGCTCAGCCGTCACGGGACCTCGTTAGGCTGTCCTCGACGACATCACACAAGGGAGCGGGCCGGTGGCTGATCTTTCGGCGATCGTGAAGGCGTACGACGTTCGGGGCACCGTCCCCGACCAGCTCAATGAGGACGTGGCCCGGGCCGTGGGCGCCGCCTTCGTGCAGACGCTGGCCGCCGGCGGCGAGGCCGTCGACACGATCGTGATCGCCCACGACATGCGCGCCTCCTCGCCCGGCCTGGCCGAGGCGTTCAGCGAGGGCGCCCGGGGCGAGGGTGCCAATGTGATCATGGCGGGTCTCGGCTCGACCGACCTGCTCTACTTCGCCTCCGGCAGCCTCGACCTGCCCGGCGCCATGTTCACGGCGAGCCACAACCCGGCCAAGTACAACGGCATCAAGATGTGTCGCGCCGGCGCGAAGCCGATCGGCCAGGACACCGGCCTCGCCGAGATCCGCGACCGGGCCCAGGCGATCGTCGACAACGGCTGGTCGCCGAGCGCCAGCGGTACGGAAGAGACCCGTGACCTGCTCGCCGAGTACGCGGCGCACCTGCGCACGCTGGTGGATCTCAGCGGCATCCGGCCGCTGTCGGTCGTTGTGGACGCCGGCAACGGCATGGGCGGCTACACCGTCCCGGCCGTGCTGGGCGACCAGGTGCTGCCGGCCCTGCCGTTGACGATCATCCCGATGTACTTCGAGCTGGACGGGGACTTCCCCAACCACGAGGCCAACCCGCTGGCCCCGGAGAACATCGTCGACCTGCAGAAGGCCGTCGTGGCGCACGGCGCCGACCTGGGCCTCGCGTTCGACGGTGACGCCGACCGCTGCTTCGTGGTGGACGCGGACGGCAACCCGGTGCCGCCGAGCGCCATCACCGCGCTCGTGGCGGTCCGGGAGCTGGCCAAGCACCCCGGCTCCGCGATCATCCACAACCTGATCACCTCGAAGGCCGTGGCGGAGATCGTCTCGGAGAACGGCGGCACGCCGGTGCGCACCCGGGTCGGGCACTCGTTCATCAAGGCCGAGATGGCCACGACGGGGGCCGTGTTCGGCGGCGAGCACTCGGCGCACTACTACTTCCGGGACTTCTGGGGCGCCGACACCGGCATGCTGGCCGCCATGCACGTCCTCGCCGCGCTCGGTGAGCAGGACAGGCCGCTGTCGGAGCTGGCGGCCGAATTCACCCGGTACGCGGCCTCCGGTGAGATCAACTCGACGGTCGATGACCAGCAGGGCCGCCTCGACGCGGTCCGGGCGGCGTTCCCCGACGCCGAGCTCGACGAGCTGGACGGCCTGACGCTCAGCTTCCCGGACGGTTCGTGGGCCAACCTTCGCGCCTCCAACACCGAGCCGCTGCTGCGCCTCAATGTCGAGGCGCCCACCGAGCAGCGCATGGCCGAGGTGCGCGACGCCATCCTCGGTGTGGTTCGCGCCTGACGGGGCATAACGTTAGCGACCGACGGGGCATAACGTTTACGTGCACCGGGCGGGCTGGATTGTGGCGGCTAAGCTGCCTCCAGCCCGCCGGTTTCCCCGTGGAAGGAGCGTCCGGTGCCGTTGGACCCGCAGCTACTGGAAATCCTCGCCTGCCCGGACACGCATCACGCGCCGCTGCGCCATGACCCGGCCGAGCAGACGCTGACGTGTACCGAATGCGGCCGAGTCTTCGAGATCCGCGACGACATCCCGGTGCTGCTCCTCGACGAGGCGCGCGCGGGCACGGGGCCGAATGCCGAGGAGAGCGCATGAGCCGGCGAAGCAGCGGCGCGGCGACAGCGGGCCGGCGCCGCGACGACGCGGCGATAGCGGGCCGGCGCCGCGACTGCGCAGCGATGTCGGGCCGGCGTGGCGACGACGCGGAGGTGTCGGCATGATGCCGATGGATGGCATGACGCCGCTCGATGGGCAGGCTGGCCTGCGCGGACACCGCCAGCTCGACGAAGCGCTGCTGGACAACGCGGCCGCGCTGAGTAACGCCGACCAGCAGGGCATGCTTCGGGCGCTGGCGTCCTCGGGCGCCCAGGTCCGCGAGTCGGCGGCGCTGGCAGCCGAGGCCAACCTGGCGCAGATCGCCGACGAGGGTCGCCCGCGCGCCGTCGTCGTCGCCGGCGTCGGTACGGCCGCCCGGGGCGGCGACATCCTCGCCACCGTGGCCGGGTCGCGTTCCCAGGTGC
>JAEZGP010000063.1 GCA_023437285.1 Actinomycetes bacterium
CCACCGGGCGGCGCGCCAGGCCCGCCAGTACGGCGTGAAGACGCGGTAGGACGCGCCGCCGCCCGCGGGACGCAGCGCTCCCGGCGGTACGACCGTCACCCCGGGGGTGACGACCAGCTCGACGCGCCGTGTTTCACATTCCTCGGCGAGTCGCCGCTCGCGGCGGCGGGCGAGCGAGCTGACGTCGCCGGCGACCGTAAGCAGGGTGGCGTCGACCTCGCCGGCCAGGCGCAGCGCCTCGGTCACCACGTCGCCGCGCCGGATGATCAGGTCGCCGCCCCTGGCGCGCAGGGAGTCGCGCAGGTCAGCGAGGCACTCGTCGAGGAACCGCCCCCGGACCTGTCCCGCCGGCACCGTCGGATCCCGGACAAAAAGGGGCACAACGCGCTCGGCATCGGCGCAGGCCACGGCCAGCGCTGGGTTGTCGCGGACCCGCAGGTCACGCGTGAGCAGCGCGATCGCGGTGCGCACCCGATCAGGCTACGCGGCGTTTAGTGAAGCGGGCACCTGCCGCGACGCGGGGTGCCCTTGTGTTGTGGTCACGGGCCGGAGGGGGCGCGGATGCAGGGGGTACGCGGTCGCACCGACCGGATCGTGATCATCGGAGCGGGGTTGGGTGGGTTGGCCTGCGCGCTGCACCTCGCCGCCGCCGGACGCCAGGTCGTGATGTTGGAGAGTACGGGTCGACCGGGCGGTCTCGCGGGGCGGCTGAGCATCGGCGGGTTCGAGTTCGACACCGGGCCCAGCGCGGTCGCCGCCCCGGAGGTGCTCGCCGAGACGTTCGCCGCCGTGGGCGAGGAGCTGCGCGACTGGCTCGACCTCATGCCCCTCGACCCCACCGTCCGGGCCCACTTTCCCGACGGGTCGACCCTCGACGTCATCCCCGACCGCGACCGGATGGCCGACGAGGTCCGCCGGGTCTGCGGGCCCCGCGAGGCCCGGGCGTACCTGAACTACGCCGCGTACGCCGAGAACGTCTGGCACACGCTGCGGCGGCGGCTGCGCGACCGCAGCCCCGACTCCCCCGCCGACCTGCTGCGTCCCGCCCTGCTCGGCGAAGCCCTCCGGCTGGCCGCCGGCGGGATGCGCCACGGCCTCGAGCACCGCATCGGCCAGTTCTTCACCGACCCGCGCTGCCGGCGGCTGTTCGCCGTCCAGTCGCTGCTCGCCGGGGTCGCCCCGCACCAGGCCCCCGCCCTGTTCACCGCGCTGCCGTTCCTCGACCCGTGCGGCAAGGTCTACTTCCCCCGGGGCGGCATGCACGCCATGCCCGCGGCCCTGGCCGGCGCCGCGCAGAAGCACGGCGTCACCATCCGGTACGACACGGCGGCCGCGCGCCTGGAGACGTACGCCGGACGGGCCCGCGCCGTGCACACGGTCGAAGGGGAACGGATCCCCGCCGACGTGGTGGTGCTGCCGCCCGTACTCGCGGAAGGCGAGCTGCGACCGCCCGCACCCGCCGGCGGACCCGGCCGGCCCACCACCTCCTGCGTGCTCGTGCACCTGGGCTCCCGGCAGAAGTACGGCCGCATCGCCCACCACAACCTGCACTTCGGCCGGGGGTGGCGCGAGCCGCTCGCGGACGTGCAACGCCACCGCCGGCCCATGCGCGACCCGGTGCTGCTCGTGGCCAACCCCACCCGCACCGACCCGCAGCTCGCGCCGGCCGACCGGGAGATCTACCAGATCATGGTGCCGGCGCCGCCCGCGCCGGACGCGGCCGCCGCGGCGCGGTGGCGCACCGGACTCGCTCAGCGGTACGCGGGGGAACTGATCGCCACGCTGGAGGCGCGCGGGTATCTCGACCTGGGGCAGCACATCGATCTCGCGCACGTCGTCACGCCCGCCGACTGGGCCGCCCCCGGGCACCGCCCGCTGCGCACCGGCCGGCCGTACGGCCATCCCTCGGGAGCGCGGCGGGGTTCCGACCCGCACGCGGAGGCGCCGAACATAGTCTTTGTAGGTTCAGGAACGAAACCGGGAGTAGGTGTACCGATGGTGCTCATGTCGGGACGACACGCGGCGGCGCGCATCACCGGCGCGGCGCCGTGACGCCCGCGGTGTCCCGCGAACTGACGTTCGTCGAACTGGTCACGCCCGACGGCGCGGCGGCCGGGTCGGCGACGGTCGACGCCGCGCACCGGCAGCCGGGTGACCTGCACCGGGCGTTCTCAGTGCTGCTCGTGACGGCCGACGGGCGGACCCTGCTGCAGCGGCGGGCCGCGACCAAGACCCGCTTCCCGCTGCGCTGGGCCAACTCCTGCTGCGGGCACCCGGCCCCCGGCGAGCCCGTCGGGGTCGCCGCGGCCCGGCGGCTCACCGAGGAGCTCGGCGTCTCCGGCGTCGACCTGGTCGAGGCGGGCGTGTACGCCTACCGGGCCGACGACCCGGCCACCGGGCGGGTCGAGCACGAGTACGACCACGTGCTCGTCGGGCTGGTGCCCGCCGACGTGGCCGTGGCACCCGACCCGACCGAGGTCGCCGAGCTGTGCTGGGAGCCGATCGCAACGCTGCCCGAACAGATCGCCGCCACCCCCGAGGCGTACGCACCGTGGCTGTCCGGCGTACTCAGCGTGGCCTTCGACGTTTCCTGACGGGTGTCAAATCTCATCCCTACGGCTCGCCGGGACGGGCCCCGTGCGGCTAGCGTGATGACGTCCCTCTCCCTCGCGGGACGCGTCGCCACCCCCTCGACGGCGCACCCGCCACCCCTCGGGAGCCAGCGTTGGTCCGCACCCCCAGCGGCCCACGTACCACCGCGCTCTTCGTTGTGCTCGTGGTCGTCGTGGGCTGCGCGATCAGCCGGTACGCCTTCGTCGGTGCCGACTCGTCCGCACCCGGCGCCGCCTACCCCGCCCCGATCGGCGTCGCCGTCACCCCCATCACCCAACCGCCACCCACCACGCCGCCGGCGCCACCCCCGACCACCACCAGGCCGCCCGTCAAGCCCGTCAAGCCGCCCAAGGGCGCCGGGCCGGGCGGTTCGCTGAAGTTCACCGGCACCAAGACCGTGGCGCTGACCTTCGACGACGGGCCCGACCCCGACCTCACCCCGAAGGTGCTCGACCTGCTCAAGAAGAACAAGGTCAAGGCGACGTTCTGCGTACTGGGGTACCGCGCCAAGAAGTACCCGGCGTTGATCAAGCGGATCGCGGCCGAGGGGCACGCGCTGTGCAACCACACCTGGGACCACTCGCTGGACCTGGCCGCGAAGAAGCACGGCGGCGGGTACCGGCACTCCGACGCGGCCATCCGCGCCGACCTGCAGAGAACCAACGACGCCATCCACGCCGCCGTCCCCAAGGCCAAGATCGGCTACTTCCGGGCGCCCGGCGGCAACTTCACCAAGCGCCTCGTCGGCATCGCCGCCAAGCTGGGCATGAAGTCGATCTACTGGTCCGTCGACCCGTCCGACTGGGACGACAAGAAGTACGGCAACGGTTCCCGGATGACCAACCACATCATCGGGGTTGTGAAACGCGACACTCGACCCGGCGCCATCGTGCTCTCCCACGACCTCGCCGCCCCCGCCACGCTCGCCGCCTACCGCACGCTTCTGCCCTGGTTAAAGCACCGCTACAAGCTCGTACGCCTTCCGTGACCTCCCCGGTTGGACTCCGCCGAGGGGCTCACGTATGCTTGCCAGGCTTCCGGCGGGGCCGGATGGGAGCACACCGCGCTTCATCTCACATGTGCGATGATTGCGGGGCCGCCCTCATCGTCTAGCGGCCCAGGACGCCGCCCTTTCAAGGCGGTAGCACGGGTTCGAATCCCGTTGGGGGCACCAGGTCAGCCATGGCATGATGGCACCTGACCAGGTCCTGTGGAGCAGTTGGAGTGCTCGCCGCCCTGTCAAGGCGGAGGTCGCGGGTTCAAGTCCCGTCAGGACCGCTTCAGTAAGCGAGGCCAGGTAGCTCAGTTGGTACGAGCGTCCGCCTGAAAAGCGGAAGGTCGGCGGTTCGACCCCGCCCCTGGCCACCAGCTCTTCGCCGGGCTGACGAAACCCCTGACCAGCGGAAACGCCAGTCAGGGGTCTTCGCTTTCTCGGCGTCATCAGTTGCTCCCCGCCCGCCCATCCTCGGCATGCGAGACTGTGTCAGAGCCTCGGGAGGTGTTTCGGGATGAGCGTTGCGGCCATCGAACACGTCGGCCCCTGGCACGAGGCCGACTATCTTGCCCTGGGCGAGACATCGAACCGCGTTGAGTTGATCGATGGGAGCCTGCTGGTGAGCCCGGCGCCGAACTCGCGTCATCAGCGCTTGTCCCGCCGGTTGGCCAACGAGCTGGACGCGGGGGCCTCGGCGGCAGGGCTGCTGGTTTACGAAGCGGTCAACGTGCGGCTGGCAACGGATCGGCTGGTCATCCCCGACCTGGCCGTCGTGGACACCGACGACGACTTCGTGGTGATCGACGCGGCGCGCGTGCCCTTGGTGGGCGAGGTGGTCTCGCCGGGCAATGCCGGGGCCGACCGGGTCGTCAAGATGCAGCTGTACGCAGCGGCGCGGATCCCGTGGTACCTGCTTGTCCAGCAGGACTCGCC
>JAEZGP010000104.1 GCA_023437285.1 Actinomycetes bacterium
GCAGGTCGAACTCGCCGAGGGTGGGCAGGTGCCGGTACGGGTCGTCGACCTCGTGACCGTCGACGTCGAGGCGGTAGTCGGTGACCGTGCCGGGCACCCGTACCTCGAAAACGCCCCCGTCGTGGACGCGGGCCAGGTCGTGGCGCACCCCGTCGACGAGCGCGGCCACGGACCCGGCGCCGCGACGCAGCGTGCGGATCACGGTGGCGTCGCCGTCGGGGTGCGCGCCGAGCACGGCGTGCGGGTCGTGGGTCTCGCCGGAGATCACACCGTCAAACATGGGCACTCCCGGAGGCCGGTGGCGGTACGCGCTCGTCGGCGGTCAGGACCTGGGCGGCCGCGTAGACCTCGACGTACCTGCGGGCGGAGTTGGGCCACGAGAAGTCCTTACCCATGCCGGCCCGTCGCAACTGCCGCCAGCGGGGCCGGTCGTCGTAGGCGGCGCGGGCCCGGCGTACGGCCTCGATCATCGCCTCGGTGGTGTAGTCGGTGAACGTGAAGCCGGTGCCGACGCTGCGGGGCGGGTCGTGCGGCTCGATGGAGTCGTGCAGGCCGCCGGTCGCCCGCACGATCGGTACGGTGCCGTAGCGCAGGCTGTAGAGCTGGGTGAGGCCGCTGGGTTCCTCGTGGGAGGGCATGAGGAACATGTCCGACCCGGCGATGATCTTGTGGGCGAGCTTCTCGTCGTAGCCGATGCGCACCCCGCACCGCTTGGGGTGGCGGGCGGCGAACTCCCGCAGCGCCGTCTCGTAGCGGGTTTCGCCCGAGCCGAGCACCACGATCGTCAATCCGAGCCCGACGAGCGCGTCGAGGGCGGCCGTGACCAGGTCGAAGCCCTTGTGGTCGACGAGCCGGGAGACCATGCCCAGCACCGGGCCGGCCGGGTCCGGCAGGGCGAACTGGCCGAGCAGGTCCTGGCGGCACACCCGCTTGCCGGCCGGGTCGTCGGCCGTGAACGCGGCCGCGACGCGGGGGTCGTCGGCCGGGTTCCACTCCGCGTAGTCGGCGCCGTTGAGGATGCCGACCAGCCGGTCGGCCCGGGTCGCGAGGACGCCGTCGAGGCCGTGGCCGACCTGCGGCGTCTGGATCTCCCGGGCGTACCGGCGGCTGACGGTCGTGAGGTAGTCGGCGTAGACGAGGCCGCCCTTGAGGTAGTTGATGTCGCCGAAGAACTCAAGGCGGTCCATGTGCATCAGCGACCAGGGCAGGCCGACGCGGGCCAGCGTGTCGGCGGGGAACTGCCCGTGGTAGCCGAGGTTGTGCACCGTCAGCACGCAGCGCACGGCGGCCAGCGCGGGATCGTCGGCGTAGACGCTGCGCAGCAGTACGGGCACGAGCGCGGCCTGCCAGTCGTGGCAGTGGATGATGTCGGGCGGCCAGACGTGCTTGGCGATCTCGATCGCGGCCCGGCTCAGTTGCGCGTACCGCTCGGCGTTGTCGGGGTAGTCGCCCGCCGCGTCGCCGTAGAGATTTTCGCGATCGAAGTACCCCGGATCGTCGAGCAGGAAGTACTGCACGCCGTCGACGACCATGTCGCCGAGCACGGCGGGAAATCGCGGCCGGTCGCTGGGCCCGACCGTGAGGCTCGGCACCACGACCCGGGGCACCACCCGGGCCGCCTCGACGGCGCCGCGGCTGCGTGGCAGCACGACGGCGACCTCGTGACCCAGCGCCACCAGGGCCTTGGGCAGGCCGGCCAGCACGTCGGCGAGGCCGCCGGTCTTCGAGAAGGGCAGGCCCTCGGAGGCGACGAAAAGGATCCTCACGCCCGCACCCTAGTCCATCGGACCTCCGGTTCCGGGTGGTGCTGGCGGCATTTGATCGCTAACGTTCGGTGCATGGTGGCGCCGAAGGTACTCGCGATGGTGCTCGCCGGTGGTGAGGGAAAGCGACTGCTCCCCCTCACCGCCGACCGGGCGAAACCGGCCGTCCCGTTCGGGGGCCTGTATCGCATGATCGACTTCGCGCTGTCGAACCTCGTCAATGCCGGCTACCTCAAGATCGTCGTACTGACGCAGTACAAGTCGCACTCCCTCGACCGCCACGTCACCAAGACGTGGCGCATGTCGAACCTGCTCGGCAACTACATCGCCCCCGTGCCGGCCCAGCAGCGCCTCGGCCCGCGCTGGTTCGCCGGCTCCGCCGACGCGATCTTCCAGAGCTTCAACCTGATCAATGACGAGAACCCCGACTACGTGATCGTCTTCGGCGCGGACCACATCTACCGGATGGACCCGTCGCAGATGGTCGCCCAGCACATCGAGTCCGGCGCCGCGGTCACCGTGGCCGGCATCCGCCAGCCGCTGTCGACGGCCAGTCAGTTCGGCGTGATCGAGGTCGCCGAGGACGGCAAGCGCATCAAGGCGTTCCGCGAGAAGCCGACCGAAGCCGTGGGCCTGCCCGACGCCCCCGACGAGATCTATGCGTCGATGGGCAACTACGTGTTCACCACGCAGGCGCTGTGCGAGACCATCACCGAGGACTCGAAGGACCCGACCAGCAAGCACGACATGGGCGGCAACATCATCCCCACGCTGGTCGCCCGTGGTGAGGCCAACGTCTACGACTTCCGCGACAACAAGGTGCCCGGCGCCACCGAGCGCGACGCGGGCTACTGGCGCGACGTGGGAACCCTGGACTCGTACTACGAGGCCAACATCGACCTCATCGCCATCCAGCCGATCTTCAACCTGTACAACTACCACTGGCCGATCTACACGGAGAACCGCCCGTGGCCGCCGGCCAAGTTCGTGCACGGCTACCAGGAACGACTCGGGCGGGCCATCGGCTCCATCGTCTCCCCCGGCGCGGTCATTTCCGGCAGCCTCGTGGAGAATTCGGTGGTCTCGCCGAACGTACGCGTGCACTCGTGGGCACACGTCGAGGGCTCGGTGCTCATGGAGGGCGTCGACATCGGCCGCCACGCCGTGGTCCGCAACGCGATCCTGGACAAGAACGTCATCGTCCCGGAGGGCGTGGAGATCGGCGTCGACCTCGAACGCGACCGCCAGCGCTACCACGTCACCGACAACGGCATCGTGGTGCTCGGCAAGGGCCAGCGCGTCGAGCCCTGACGGCGGTACGGCCTACCGGCCACCGAAGTCCTGCGTCCAGTACAGCGTGCCGTTGATCGCCCGCGCGATGCCCACGCCCAGCGCCGCGAAGTCGCAGTTGAGGATGTTCTTGCGGTGCGGCGCACTGCCCAGCCACGCGGCCATGACCGCGCGCGGGGTGTCGTACCCGGCCGCGATGTTCTCGCCCCAGCCGGCACTCGTGTCGTAGCCGGCGTCGGCCATCCGGTCCGGCGGGGAGCTGCCCTCGTACCCCTCGTGACTCAGCGCGTCGCCGGCGGCCATGTCCCGACTGTGGTCGCGGGCGGCTTTGTGCAACGCGTCGTCGGCGCGCAGATGCTCGCGGCAACCGGCCGCCCGCCGGGCCCGGTTCGTGAGGTCGTGGAGCTGCGCCTCCTCCGCCCGGAACGTGCCCGGGATGTACTGCGGACTGATCGGGTCGCCGGTGCCCGGGTCCGGCTTGGCGAACGCCGCGGACGTGGGGCCCACGGTGGCCGTCGGCGCGACGGCGGCCGCCAGCAGGCAGGCCAGGGCGAACGATGCACAGCCCATGCGCCGCAACGTAACAGCGGCGCGGGCCGCCCGGTGGGGGAACAGACGTTTGAGCCCCGATGTCCCATCCCACCGGGCGGGCCGTCCTACCTACCGCCGAAGTTCTGGGTCCAGTACAGGGTGCCGTCGGGCGAGCGCGCGACGCCCACGCCCAGGGAGCGGAAGTCGCAGTTCAGGATGTTTCTGCGGTGGCCGGGGCTGTCCATCCAGGCCCGCACCACCGAGTACGGGCTGCCGTACCCGTAGGCGACGTTCTCCGCCCACCCGTCGGACGGGTTGTAGCCCGCCCAGTAGATGCGGTCGTCCGGTCCGCTGCGGCCATAGCCGACGTGGCTCATGTACCGCGCCGTCGCCATCTCGCGGCTGTGGTGCGAGGCTGCCCATTCCAGCGCGTAGTTACGGCGCAGCCGGTTGTCGCATCCGTACGCCTGCCGGACGTAGTTGGTCAGTTCGAGGACGCTCTCCTCGTACGGGTCGTACCAGCCCTGGCGGGTGTCCACAACGGAGGGTCCCGCCTGGCTGGGCCCGACCGCGAGCATCGTGCCCGCGGCGAGTCCCGCGACGACACCGACGGCGACCGCGAGGGACCGCGCTGCAGACCACGTCCAAAAACGACAAATCATCATAAAAGGTGATGTAAATCGCATAAGGTGCTAACCTAGCAGCTCGTATGGAGTTATCCACGTGGGGTCATCAGACCGGGTCATCCGAGTGGGTTACCCACGCGCGGCGGCCAGCGTCCGGTGTTTCGAGCGAATCATCGCGGCAGTCACGCCGTGTTGGCCCACCATGGCCGTCAGGCCGTCGGTGCGGGAGCCGGCTGCGGCGCGGGATGCTCGGCGTGGCGCAGCCCTTCGGCGCGCTCCTTGAGCGCCTGGGCCTGCGCGCGGAACGCGGCCTGCACCCGGCCCACCGGTATGCCCAGCGCCGCGGCGCCCCGGAACCACTCCTCCACCCGGTAGGCCGTGACGCCGTCGGCGCCCTGCCGCAGCGTGTGCCGCCGCCGGGAACGCACCGCGTTAATGCTGGCCAGCGGCCCAGCGAGGTGGTATTCGAGGACGGCGACGAGGGCACTGCCCATCCGCGTCGGCGCGACGGCGCGCGCCACGGTCGCCCGTAAGGTCAGCCGCCGGCCGCTCGCCAGCCGTACGCCGAACGTGAGCGGGTCGCCCACGGCAACGCCGCCCTCGGCCGACGCGATGAACGGATCCCACGCCGGGTAGGCGGCCAGGTCGGTGAGCACCGACCAGACCACCTCGATAGGAGCGTCGATCGAAACCGCCGCCTCCGCGCGTCGCATGTCCCCGATGCTAATCGCCCATCTCACCCATCGCCCCCACCGAGCGATGAACCCGGGTGGTACTTCTGGGTACCCCCCGGGTTCACGGCGCTCTTCTCGGATGGTCTCACCGGCGGTACGGCGGCCGGCCGGGCCGGATGGGTCAGCTGAGCGCGCAGGCGCTGCCGTTGAGGCTGATGGTTGCGGGCCGCGCGTTGGTGCCGGAGTACGTGCCCTGGAAGCCGAAGTTCGTGCTGGCCCCGGGTGCGAGCGTGCCGTTCCACGCGGCGTTGCTGGCGGTCACGCTCGTGCCGGACTGGGTGATGACGCTGCTCCAGTACCCGGTGATGTTCTGGTTGCCGGGCCAGGTCCAGGTGAGCGTCCAGCCGTTGAGCGCGGCGCTGAACCGGTTGGTCAGGGTGACGTTGACGACGAACCCGTTCGACCACGTGTTGGGCTCCCACGTGACCGCGCAGGTGGCGATCGGGTTGGTCGACGTCGGCGGCGCGGAGGTCGGCGGGCGCGAGGTGGGCGGCCCGCTGGTGCACGGCGCCGGCGGCCAGCAGGTCGGCGGGGTGCCGAAGCTGACCGTGTTGGAGGCGGGCGAGATGTTGCCCGCCGCGTCGCGCGCGTAGGCCGTGTAGCGGTGCAGCTCGCCGGGGTTGACGATGGTGATGGTCAGCGAGGTGGCCGGCGCGTTGACCGTACGCCGCTGGATGTAATCGGAGTACTGCTCGTCGATGAGGTACGCCGTGACCCCGACGTTGTCGGTGGACGCGGTCCAGGTCAGGGTCAGCGTCGTGCCGCTCAGCGAGTACGCAAGATTGCCCGGTGCCGTCGGCGCCTGCGTGTCCGGGCCGCCGGTCGTCGGCCGGGTCGTGGTCGGCGGGGCGCTCGTGGCCGGCCGCGTACTCGTCGGCGCCGCGCTCGTCGGCGTGCTGTCGACCGGCGGGAACCGCAGGATCCGGTCGTCGGTCGAGGCCGGCGTGCCCCGCCCGTCGCGGTTGCTGGTCGCCACCCACAGGTATCCGTCGGGGCCGAGCTCGACGGTGCGCAGCCGCCCGTACGTGCCGGTGAGGTGGGCGATCGGCGTGCCGGCCGACGTGCCGTTGAGCGGCACCTGCCACAGCCGGGTGCCGCGCAGCGCGGCGACGAACAGGTTGCTGCCCACGATCGTGGCGCCGCTCGGCGACGCCTCAGCGGTGCTCCAGGTGACGATCGGGTTGCGGTACTGCGTGTTCGTGCTTGTTCCCTCGACGTTGGGCCAGCCGTAGTTGCCGCCCGGCACGATGTAGTTGACCTCGTCCCAGGTGTTCTGGCCGAACTCGCTGGCGAACAGCCGGCCGGCCGAGTCCCACGCCAGGCCCTGCACGTTGCGGTGGCCGAGGCTGTAGACGAGCGAGCCGGAGATCGGGTTGTCCGCGGGGACGCTGCCGTCGGGCCGCATGCGCAGGATCTTGCCGTTGCGGCTTGACTGGTTCTGCGCGTTGGCGGTGTTGCCGGCGTCGCCCACACCCGCGTACAGCATGCCGTCGGGGCCGAACGCTATGCGGCCGCCGTTGTGGAAGCTGGCCTTGGCGAGCCCGGTCAGGACCGTCTGCTGGGTGCCGGGGCTGTCGAGCCGGAACCGCGTGATCCGGTTGTCCGACGCGGCCGTGTAGTACACGTACACGTAGTTATCGGTGGCGAAGGTGGGCGAGACGGCCAGGCCGAGCAGCCCGCCCTCGCCGCCGGGGACGACCCCGGACACCGTCGTCACCGTCGTGGCAGCGGACCCGGGACGCACCCGCAGGACTCGTGCACTGTCGCGCTCGGTGACCAGCGCGGACCCGTCGGGCAGGAAGTCCATGCCCCAGGGTGCGGTCAGGTTGCTCGCCACGGTCTCTGGCCTGCTGAAATCGAAGTCGCCGACCGCCGCGTTTGCGGAGGGCGCGACGACGAGGCTGACCCCGACGGCCGCGGTGGCCACGGCGACCGCGGAAAGAACAAGGGACATTCGGGTACGGGTCATGACTGGCTCCTCACCGGCCGAAGGGACGGCCCGTTACCGGATAGAGCGACAGTCGTCAATCTAACACGTCGTGATGAACAGCACAGGACCGAGGAACAGGCCTAAGACCGGCGCTGTCCTGCGAGTACATAGTACGTGTGGAGTTTTCACGGGACCGCAGGTGCCGAGTGGCGGCGATCTCGCTGGCTACCAGCGGTTTCATCGAGTCGGGCCCGGTGCCGCATAGATGTCCAGTAATGTTGACATCGGTAGTGACATCAACTAGGGCGCACGTCACCGCACCGTGGTGCACACCATCGCGTTGACGCGCGTCGGGCCTGCTGAGGATGCCTGTCGATGTTATGCGGCGTGGAGCCAGGCTCGCAGGGCGTCGCGGATGACATCGCTGGCG
>JAEZGP010000128.1 GCA_023437285.1 Actinomycetes bacterium
AGCGCCCCGATGCCGATCGCGGCGAAGGCCACCCCCGCCAGCCAGTCCGGGAACATCCGGTCGAACAGGACCGGGACGATCGTGTTCGCGTCCGGCTTGCCGTCCGTGACGACGGGTGTGACGCCCGCGGCGATCGCCATGTAACCCAGCAGCGCGATAAGACCCAGAAGCAGGGAGTACGCGGGAAGCGCGGCCATGTTGCGGCGCACCACGTCGCGGCTGCGCGACGCGAGGACCCCGGTGATGCTGTGCGGATACAGGAACAGCGCGAGCGCCGAGCCCAGCGCCAGGGTGACGTACTGCCACTGGTTGCCCGCGTTGAGCAGGGTCGCGCCGCTCTTGGCGAACTTCTCCTCCGCGGCGCCGAAGATGGCGCCCCAGCCGCCCAGCTTCGCGGGGATCCACAGCACGGCCACGATGATGATCGCGTAGATCAGCAGGTCCTTGACGAACGCGATCAGCGCGGGTGCGCGCAGCCCCGACTGGTACGTGTAGGCGGCCAGCACCGCGAACGCCGCGATGAGCGGCCAGCTGCCCGGCACGTTCATCGCCTTGAGTACGGCCTCGATGCCGACGAGCTGCAGCGCGATGTACGGCATGGTCGCCGCGATGCCGGTGATCGCGACGAGCAGGGCGAGCGTCGCCGAACCCGACCGGGCCCGGACCACGTCGGCCGGGGTGACGTGCCCGCCCTCGTGCGCGACCGTCCACAGCCGGCTCAGGAACAGGAACACCAGGGGGTACACGATGATCGTGTACGGCACGGCGAAGAAGCCCATGGCACCGGCCCCGAACAGCAGCGCTGGCACCGCGCCGAACGTGTACGCGGTGTAGAGGTCGCCGCCGACCAGGAACCAGGTGATCCAGGCGCCGAAGTTGCGGCCGCCCAGTCCCCACTCGTCGAGGTGGCGGAGGGTCGACGGTCGCCGCCAGCGGGAGGCGACGAACCCCATGACGCTGACGAACACGAACAGCGTCGTCGCGATGATGATCTCGGTGGTGTGCGTACCCACGGGTCACTCACCGCCCAGCTCGTCGGCCGTCGGGTCGGTGTCGGCGGGCCGCTCGTCGGCGGGCGTGCGGGTGAGCCGGTACACCAGGAGCGTGACCGCGACGCTGAGCGGGATGAACGCGAGCTGGAGCCAGTAGAACCGCGGGAACCCGAACAGGCGCGGCCCGTCGGCGTTGTAGAGGACCGGCAGCAGCGGTACGACGATGGGTACCAGCAGCAGCCAGTACCAGGGATTGCGCCTGCGCGGTGGGTCTGCGTTGTGGGCCATGGGTGCTCCTCCGGGGTCGGGCCCGTCGGCACCGGCGGCCGATCCGGGCGAATCGGACACTACGCCATAGTGATGCGCGTCACTAAGCCATCGTTCAGCGCATCGCCGGGCGGTCCCCCGGACGCGCCCAACGGCCGCCGCGCCGCGCAGGGCATATCGCCACGGTCATGGATCATTCGGCCGGCGTGACGAATCATTGACTCCGTCACCCCGGCACGTCGCGGATCACCGTGAGCGGAGGGTGGCTATCGAATCGCCGATGAGCACCGCCGCCGCGCTCCTGCTGCTCGTCGCGGTGCTGGGGTTCGCCGTGGCGCGGCCGCGCGGGCTGCCCGAGGCCGTGCTCGCCGTCCCCGCCGCCGGGATCGCGTTGGCCCTGGGCCTCGTCCACCTCGACGAGGCCGCGGCCGAGGTGCGCGGCCTCGCGCCGACGGTCGCGTTCCTCGCGGCCGTCCTCGTCCTGGCGCAGCTCGCCGACCAGGCGGGGGTGTTCGCCTACCTGGGCAGGTTGGCCGCCCGGAGCAGCCATGGGTCGGCCCGCCGGCTGTTCGGCATCGTGTTCGTCGTCGCCTCCGTCGTCACGGCGGCGCTCAGCCTCGACGCGACGGTGGTGCTGCTCACCCCCGTCCTGCTGGCCACGGCCGCGCGGCTACGGGTGCCGGTGCGTCCGCACGTGTACGCGGCCGGTCACCTGGCCAACTCCGCGTCCCTGCTGCTGCCCGTCTCCAACCTGACGAACCTGCTGGCGTTCGCGGCGAGCGGCCTGACGTTCCTCGGCTTCGCCGGGCTGATGGCCCTGCCGTGGCTGGCCGTCATCGCGGTCGAGTACGCCGTGCTGCGCCTGTTCTTCGCCCGCGACCTCCCGCCGGACAGCCCCACGGCGGCGCCGTCCCCCACCCGTGCGGCGGACGCGGCCGGTACGCCCGTGTTCGCGCTGGTCGTGCTCGGCGCGACGCTGGTCGGCTTCGGCGTGGCGGAGCCGCTGGGGGTGCACCCCGCCTGGGTCGCCGGCGCCGGGGCGGCGGTGCTGGCCGCGCGCGCTGCCGGGCGTACCCGACGTAGGTGGCGTGAGCTGATCGCGGCGGCCAACCCGGCGTTCTGCCTGTTTGTTCTCGCCCTCGGCGTGGTGGTGCTCGCCGTGCGCGACAGCGCGTTCGGCGAGGTGGTGGCGGGGCTGGTGCCGCGGCAGACCGGCCTACTCGGGCTGCTCGGCGCGGCGGCGCTCGCGGCCCTGCTGGCCAACCTGCTCAACAACCTGCCGGCGACGCTGATGCTGGTGCCGCTCGTGGCGCACTCCCCCGGGCTCGTGCTCGCCGTGTTGATCGGGGTGAACGTGGGCCCGAACCTGACGTACGTCGGGTCGCTGGCCACGCTGCTGTGGCGGCAGATTCTGCACGACCGCGACCAACCGCCCGTCACGACCGAGTTCCTGCGGCTGGGGGCGCTGACCGTGCCCGTGTCACTGGTCGTCGGCGTCGGCGCCCTCTGGCTCAGCCTCCGCGTCGCCGCCCTCGCCTGAGCGCAGCACCGCCAGGTGGGCGGTGTCGTTGACGGTACGCACGGCGATGCCGCCGTCGGGCCACCGGTCGATGAGCGAGATGCCGGCGGCGTCGAGGAAGAGCCGGTGCAGGAAGGCGTCGCTGGCCGCGAGCGCGTCGCGCAGGATCAGCTTGATCGGCGTGACGTGGCTGACCAGCACGACCGTACGGCGCGGGTAGGTGGCGAAGATCGCCGAGGCGGCCCGGCGTACCCGGGTCGTGACGTCGCGGAACGACTCGCCACCGGGCGGCGCGACCGACGGGTCGGCCAGCCACGCCGACATCTCGTCGGGCCACCGCTCGTGCACCTCGGAGAAGGTGAGGCCCTCCCATTCGCCGAAGTCGCACTCGATGAGGTCGCGCTCGACGACCACGGGGACGCGTCCGACCGCAGCCGCGATGATCTCGGCGGTCTCCCGGCACCGGCCCAGCGGCGACGTGATCACCGTGTCGACGGTGGGGGCCATCTCGGCGACCCGGGCCGCGGCCGCCCCGGCCTGCTCGCGGCCGCTCGCCGACAGCGGTATCTCGCCGCGCCCCGAGTAGCGCCGCTGCGCCGTCAGGGCCGTCTCCCCGTGGCGGACGAGGATGAGCCGGGTGGCCGCGCTCGTGTCGGACGGCGGCGCCCACGACACCTGCGGCCCGGTGTCGGTGATGAGTTCGCCGATCTCGCGCGCGTCGTCGGGGATCCGCCCGTCCATGGCGGCGTTGGCCAGCGCGTCGGCGGCCGCGTTCTCGGCGCGCGGAATCCAGGTGAAGCGCACCGTGTCGAACTGCTTCACCAGGGCAGCGGCCTGCGCGGCGAGCACCCGCAGCGTCGGGTTGGCGATCTTCCAGCGGCCGGCCATCTGCTCGACGACGAGCTTCGAGTCCATCCGTACCTCGACGTCGACGGCGCCGAGGTCGGCGGCCGCCCGCAGGCCCGCGATCAGGCCCGAGTACTCGGCGACGTTGTTGGTGGACCGGCCGATCGCCGCCGCGCGCTCCACGAGCACCTCGCCCGTCGCGGCCTCGCGCACCACCGCGCCGTAGCCGGCGGGGCCCGGGTTGCCCCGCGCGCCGCCGTCCGCCTCGACGATCACCTTCAGCCGGCGGGCCACGGCGACCTCACAGGCCGGACTCCTCGGTACGCACGAGGATGCGGCCGCACTCGTCGCAACGCACCACCTCGTCGGCCGGGGTGGCCTTGACCCGGGCCTTCTCCGAGCCGGACAGCTCCAGCCGGCAGCCGCCGCACCGGCCGGATCGCAGCAGCGCGGCCCCCATGCCCGTCGACTCGCGGATCTTCTCGTAGAGGGCGACCAGGTCGGCCGGCAGGTCGCCGGCGAGCGGGACCCGCGACTTGGCCTTCCACTCGGACTCCTTGTCGATCTCGGCGAGGGCGGCGTCGCGGCGCCGCTCGGTCTCCTCGCGCTCGTCGCGGGTGGCCGTGAGCCGCTGGGTGACCTCGGCGAGGGCGGCGTCGGCCGCCTCACGCTGCTCCATCAGCTCCAGTTCGGCGTCCTCCAGCTCGCCCTGCCGCCGCGACAGCGTGGCCAGTTCGTGCTGCAGGGCTTCGAGTTCCTTGGCGGGTCCGGTGCCGGCGGCCAGCCGGGCCCGGTCCTTGTCGGCCCGGGCGCGGACCTGTTCGACGTCCTTCTCCATGCGGGCGATGTCCCGGTCG
>JAEZGP010000160.1 GCA_023437285.1 Actinomycetes bacterium
CAAGATTGACGAACTTCGTGGTGCCGCCTAACCTCGGTACCGGTTCGGACTGCCACCCTCGGGAGCCGGTGAGCACACACCCGGGCCTGATCATGCATCCCGAGGGAAGGAAACACCCCGTGCATCCCCCACGCCGTCGGCGTGCCCGCAAGGTCGTCATCGGCCTCGCCGCGCTGGCCGTTACCGCCACCACCGCACTGCTGGTGCCGAGCTTCTTCACCGCCGCGAACGCGGCCGAGCCCATCGTCGTGCAGTCCGCCGACTTCGAGGACGGTACGACGCAGGGCTTCACGGCGCGCGGCGGGGAGGAGACCGTCGCCAACTCGACCACGGTCGCGCACGCCGGCTCGCGCAGCCTCGCCATCACCGGCCGGACCCAATCCTGGCAGGGACCGCAGGTCGACGTGTTGACCACCATGCAGCTGGGCACCCGGTACACCGTCTCGGTGTGGGTACGTCAGGCGGCAGGGGCGGGCACCGGCCCGTACGCCCTGAGCGTGGAGCGGCGCCTGGGCGACACCGCCAGCTACGACAACATCGTGCGCAACGTCAACGTCAGTGACACCGGCTGGACCCAGCTGACCGGGTCGTACACGCTCGGCAACGACGTGGACTTCCTGACGGTCTACGTCGAGTCGCAGAGCGGCCCGTCCGACTTCTTCATCGACGACTTCTCCCTGTCGTACGTGCCGGCGCAGCCGGTGCAGACCAACGTGGGCTCGCTGAAGAACGCGCTGGCCCCGTACTTCTCGGAGGTTGGCGCGGCCGTGGCCCCGGCGACCCTGCTCGCCGGCAAGGGCGACCTGCTCAAGATTCACTACAACAGCCTGGTCGCGGGCAACGCGATGAAGTGGGACGCCCTCCAGCCGACCGAGGGCACGTTCACCTACGGTGACGCGGACACGATCGTGAACTTCGCGGCCGCCAACGGCATGAAGCTGCGCGGTCACACGTTGGTCTGGCACAACCAGACGCCGGACTGGGTGTTCCGGGACGCGAACGGCGCCACGATGACCCCGACGGCCGCGAACAAGACGCTGCTGCTGGGCCGCCTCAAGGCCCACATCGACGCGGTCGCCGCCCACTTCAAGGGCAAGATCTCCGCATGGGACGTCGTCAACGAGGTCCTGGAGGAGGACGGCACGCCGCGCAACAGCATGTGGTACCAGATCACCGGCCTGGACTACATCCGCAACGCGTTCACCTGGGCACGGGCCGCCGACCCGAGCGCCGTCCTGTGCATCAACGACTACAACCTGACCGTCGGGTCCAAGCGCGACGGCATGTACAACCTGGTGAACCAGCTCAAGGGTGAGGGCATCCCGATCGACTGCATCGGGTCCCAGATGCACAGCAACATCGACTGGCCGAGCGCATCGGACACGGCCGCGATGCTCGACAAGTTCGCGCCGCTGGGTGTCACGCAGCAGATCACCGAGCTGGACGTGTCCATCTACACGGACAGCAACTCCTCGTACCCGGCCGTCACCGACGCCCACCAGGCCGCCCTGGCGAACCGGTACAAGGCGCTGTTCGACGTGTTCAAGGCCAAGGCGTCGCTGATCAGTTCGGTGACGTTCTGGGGAGTGTCCGATGACGACAGTTGGCTGCAGACGTGGCCGATCACCCGCCTGGACGCGCCGCTGCTGTTCGACTCGCAACTACAGGTCAAACCAGCGTACTGGGCGGTGACGGGCCTCGACCCAAGCGGCTCGGCAACGACCCGCCCCCCGACGAGCGCCGTCGTCACGACCCGTCCCCCGCCGAGCGCCGTGATCACCAGCCGTCCCCCGACCAGCGCGATCATCACGAGCCGTCCCCCGACGAGCGCCGTCGTCACGCGCCGTCCCCCGACCAGCGCCGTGATCACGAGCCGTCTCCCGACGAGCGCCGTCGTCACCTCCCGGCCGCCGACGAGCACGGTGCCGACGACGGGTGCGCCGGCCACCTGCCGGGTGGCGTACGCGGTGGTGGGACAGTGGCCGAGCGGCTTCCAGGGCGATCTGAAGATCACTAACCTGGGCGCCTCGACGGTCAACAACTGGACGCTGACCTGGTCGTTCGCGAACGGTCAGACCGTCACGCAGCTCTGGAACGGCACCGTCGCGCAGAGCGGCGCGACCGTGACCGTCACCGCCGCGGCCTGGAACGCGACCATCCCCAGCAACGCCACGGTCAACGTCGGCTTCCTCGCGAGCTGGAACAACACCACCAACGCGAAGCCGCTGTCGTTCTCCCTCAACGGGGTCCCCTGCTCCACAGCGTGAACCCGGACACGGTCCGGCCCCGCCGTGCATATGCGCGGCGGGGCCGGATACGAGCTGGTCAGTAGCGGGGGTCCTCCGGCGCGTCGTACGTGGTGTCCGTGCGGGTCGTCGCGACAGGGGTTCGCGCGTCCGACACGGACGTGACGGTGCGCCGGCGGTTCCAGATCGTCATCGTGAGGATCAGACCGACGACTCCTGCGACCATCAGCACCCAGCCGACGACCTCCAGGTCAAGCCAGCCGACGGACACGTCGACGGCGAACGCGATGATCGCGCCGACCGCGATCAGAAATATGCTGCCACCGATACCCACGGCGTACTCCTCCCACCTCCGCGACCTTCAACGCGGACCCCAGCCCAATACCCGCCCCCGCCTGCCCCCCAAACCCCCGCCGCCCGCCGACGCTCGCTCACCCGCCGACGTTTGGGTGGTTCCGCGTGTAATAACACTCCCGAATAGCGCGCCTTTCCACCCAAACATCGGAGTGCGGGTGCGCGTCGTGGACCAGACGGGTCCGCTCGCGTCAGCGAAATGGGCACTTTGGGGGCTATGGGCCAGCCCCAGTGCGGGCCTACGCCCAGGCGCTGGGGCCTGGGCGGGCGAACGAGCCCGCCCGCCGATACTCGCCCGCTCCCCGATACTCGCGCGCTGGCCGTCGCTCTCCGGCGTTTGGGTGGTTCCGCGTGTAATAGCACGCCCGAGTAACGCGCCTTTCCACCCAAACATCGGGGTATGGGGTGTGACGGGGCAGGAGGGTAGCGGCGCGCGAGACGGAGACGCGCGAAGCGGGGCGGAAGGCACGGGAGGCACGGGCATGGAGGTGCCGACGTGCAGGTGCCCGCCCCGCATGCGTGGGGGGCGGGCAACAGGGGAGGGGGG
>JAEZGP010000161.1 GCA_023437285.1 Actinomycetes bacterium
CGACGCGCATCCACACGCTCATGCACGACCCCATGTACCGCGTCGCGATCGCCTGGCAGAACACCGCCTACAACCAGCCGCCGCACCCGAGCTTCCACATCGGCAACGGCATGGCGACCCCGCCCACCCCCAACATCTACGTCCGCTAACCGGGGTACGGGGGCCGGCCGCGCGCCGGCCCCCGTGCGGTCTCAGTCGTTGCGGGCGGTCTCCGGGCCGGTGACGCGTCGCAGCCACGGCAGCGTCGAGGCGATGATCGCCAGGGACGCCGCGATGCCGGCGACGACGGTGGCGTAGTAGCCGACCCCCGGGGCCGTGAGCGCGTAGTCCAGCTGCGCCCTGAGGAACAGCGCGGCCGCGCCGAACCCGGCGCCGATCGCCACGACGGCCACGATGAGCAGCGGCACGGCGCTCTCCAGGGCGACCACCCGACGCAGGGTCCGCAGCCGCACGCCGGTGAGCCGCAGCAGGGCGAACGGGCGCTTGCGTTCACTCAGGCCGGCCGCCACGCTCACGGCCAGGCTGCAGCCCGCGATCGGCAGGCTGGCCAGGATCACCACGTTGGCCAGTTGCTGCCAGCCGGCCAACGTCCTGGTGAAGTCGCTCTCGAAGTCGTGCTGCGTCGCCGGCGTGCGAAAGCGGTCCGGGTAGGCCGCCATCAGCACCGTGCGGGCCCGCTCGATCGCGGCCGTGGACCCGTCGGTGTTGACCACGTACGCCGTCGCGGGCAGCTCGGCCACCTGCGCGGCCGTGTACGGCGCCGCCGGCCACACCGTGTGCTCGCCCGTCTTTTCGCGGAACCCGACCAGGTTGCTCCACACGTAGGCGGCGACCGCGCCGTCCGCGCACCGGCCGTACTCGGGGGCGCGGGCCAGGTCGGCGCACGCCACGACGCCCGGCATGACCCCGCCGTCGCGGTCGGGGTTCTCGCGGACCAGCGTCGCGCTGCGCACCCCCGGCACGGCGAGCACGGCGGGAGCCGCCTCGTCGTCAGGCTCGGTCCACATGCTCAGGGTCGTGTCGGTGAGGCTGCCGGAGTGCTGCGGACCCCGGTTCGCCACGATCGTGGTGATCACCCCGACGGCCACGCTCGTCACGAACAGCGCGAGGACCAGACCGCTGACCGCCCGGAACGCGGCCTGCGGATTGTCCGCGAGCCGGCGCGTCGCGATAATCGTCGCGGGCCGGTTGGCGCGCCGGGCCAGCAGCCGGGCGCCCACCAGCGTCAGCCACGGCCCGGCGATCACCAGTCCCACCATGATGAGCAGGAACCCGGGCAGGAACGCCGCGATCTGCTCGGTGGACGTGTCCGGCCGGCGGCCGACGAAGTAGGCCAACTCGCCGATGCCGGCCAGCAGCGGGACGAGCCGCCAGGCACGCGGTGGGCGCGGCGTCGCGCGGCGGGTGACCCCCAGGGGAGAGACCCGTACCCGGCGCAGCGCCAGCCGGGCCACGACGCCGGCCGCGAGCGGCACCCCGACCGCTACGAGCAGTGCGTCCGTCGCCGTGAGTGTCAGGTCGCCGGGGTAGAACGGCACCCCGGTGAACGGCACGGCCGCGAGGGGCCCCCGCAGCGCGGCGAAGACCAGAAAACCCACAGCGGTACCGATGGCAGCGGCGGCTGTCGACTCCACGGCGGCGATGACGCTGATCTGCCTGGGGGTGGCGCCCACCAGCCGCATGGCCGCGAACCGCTGCTCGCGGCGGGCCGCGGTGAGGCGGGTGGCCGTACCGATGAAGATGAGCACCGGAAAGATCAGGGCGCCGGCGACCACGCTGAGGATGAGGGCCATCGCGTCGGTCCGGTTGCCGGCCACGCACCTGGCGCACGTGGCCGGGTCGCTCACGCCGATCCTGGTCACCTGCTTGGCGCCCGCGGCCTCGAGGTCGGCGGCCGTGCGCCCCACGCCCGCGATGAGCGACTCCGGCGAGGGCAGCGCGGCGTCGCCGAGCACGCCGACCCGGTGGCCGGGGAACCGGTCGCCGAGCTGGTCGGCCGGGGTCTTCGCGATCAGGTCACGCAGGGCGGGGGAGACGTAGTACTCGCCCGCCGCGGGGAGCCGGTCGATACCAGGCGGTACGGGCGACGTCGGGCCCGTGGCCGCCACGTCGAAGCGCACGATAGTGCCGCCGTCGAAGTAGGACTCGCTCGGCTGCCACCACAGCGGCGCGGCACCCGTCTGCGGCTGGGTGTCCGCGAAACCGGTGTTGAACCAGGCGTACCGCTTGTTCTGTTCGTCGACGGCGTTGATGCCGGCCAGCGTGGCCAGCAGGAGGCCGACGCCGAGGGCCACGGCCGTGGCGATGGTGACCAGCCGGCCCACCGCCTCCCGCCCGCCGGCCACGGTGAGACGCAGCCCGAAGCGGATCACGACAGGACCTCCACGAGCGCGTCCACGCGACCGTCGGTGACGATCACCTGTCGGTCGGCGTACGCGGCGACGCGCGCCTCGTGGGTGACCAGCACGACCGTGGTGCCCTGCGCGCGGGCGGCGGTGACCAGCAGGTCCATGACCTGTTCGCCGGTGAGGGTGTCCAGCGCGCCGGTCGGCTCGTCGGCGTAGATCACCTCGGGTTTGGCGACGAGCGCGCGGGCCAGCGCGACCCGCTGCGCCTGCCCGCCGGACAGCTCGCCCGACCGGCGGCCCTCCATGCCGCCGAGGCCCAGCCGCTCGAACCATGTGCACGCCTCGGCGACCGCCTTCGGCCGGCGGGTGCCCGCGAGCAGTAGGGGCAGGGCGACGTTCTCGACCGCGGTCAGTTCGGGGACGAGCTGGCCGAACTGGAACACGAACCCGAACCGGTCGCGGGGGGCCGGCGCGGGGCCCGCCGCGGGG
>JAEZGP010000188.1 GCA_023437285.1 Actinomycetes bacterium
GGCCAGCGCCTGCTCGGTGACGGCCCGGTACGGGTCGACAACGCCCGCGCCGAAGCCGGGGCCGCGGTGCGCGGGCGACGCCGTGGCCAGAATCCGGTCGACGACCTGCGGCCCGGTCAACCGCGGATGGGCCGACCGGACCAGCGCGACGGTCGCCGCGACGAACGGGGCCGCGAAGCTGGTGCCGCTGACCTCGATGTGCCCCCGGCCGGGGGTGGCCGCGAGCACTCTGCCGCCCGGGGCGACGATGTCGACATACGGGCCGACCTGCGACTCGGGCAGGCGGGTGCCGTCCTCGTTGATGGCGCCGACGCCCAGGACCCCGGGGTAGGCGGCCGGATAGACCGGCGGGTCCACGGCCGAGTCGCCGGCGTTCGTGGGGTGCCCGTTGCCGGCCGCGGCGACCACGACGACGTCGGCCTTGAGGGCGTCCTCGATCGCGGCCCGGACCCGCGCGTCGTCCCTGCGCATGACGAGCGAGATGTTGATGACGCGGGCCCGGCTCGCCGCGGCGCGGATCGCGGTGGCGAACGCCCCGACGTCGGCCGCCTGGCCCTCGCCGTCCGGACCCCGGTCGGTGACCCGGATGGGCAGCACCCGTGCCTGCGGCGCCACGCCCTGGAAGCCCACGTCCGGCGCGCGCTGCGCGTTGATGATGCTGGCCACGGCGGTGCCGTGCGGCACGCAACCCGTGGGTGCGGCGCCGAGGTAGTTGACCAGTGGCGAGATCCGGCCGCGCAGCTGCGGGTGGCTCGTGTCGACGGCCGAGTCCAGGACGGCGACGGTGACCCCATCCCCAGTGGAGTGTGGCCACACCCGCTCCGGGCCCAGCAGGCGCTGTGCCCAGGGCACCTCGCGCACCACGGGTGCGGGCTCGCAGCCGGCCGCGTGGGCGGGCCCGGCCGGAAGCGCCACCGTCAGAGCGACCAGGCTCGCCGTCGCCGCCATCGCACCCGTTCGCAGCAGCCGTCGCCCCGTCACGCGCACCGTCCGTTCACTGTGTATGCCGCCGGTGCATGCTACTCCGGCGCACCCGCAGGTGCCGGGGTCGCGCGGTGCGATCGATGTCCGTAAGGTGGTCAACCAACGACATTCACGCCGTCGACGACCTGGGGGAAACGTCACCGTGGACAACGCCGCGTTGCGAGCGCGCACCGACGAGCTGCTTGTCGAACTCGACTCCTTGCGCAAGGGCCTCGGCAACCTCCAGCAGACACTGATGGCGGTGTCCGCGACGGTCACATCGGACGATGGGCTGGTCAAGGCGACGGTCGGACCGCGCGGCCAGCTGGTGTCGCTGGAGCTTGACCCACGTTTGTACCGTCGGCCCGACTCCAAGCAGCTGGCCGCGACCATCACCAGGACGATCCAGGCCGCCGCCGCGAAAGCGCAGGAGCAGGTCACCGCAGCGCTCAAGCCCTTCATGCCGGAGGACGACATCGCCAGCCACCTGAACATGGACTTCGCCGGCCCCATGCGCCGGATGGACCACGAACTCGCGGAGGTCGAGCGGACATGACAGGGCCGGAGATGACGTTCGTCAACCCTGCGGTCGCGCTCGAGGCGGCGGGCCGGCTCGGCTCGATCGGCGTGGAGTTCGTCAACCGGTGGTCCGAGCTGGAGGGCCGCATCAACGCCCTGCACGCGGCGGCCCCGTGGGGCGGCGACGAGGTCGGCACAAGTTTCAGCGAGAACTACCTGCCGCCCGGGCAGGACACGGGCGCGGCCGGGGTCGTCAAGGGCCTCGGTTCGCTCACCAAGGCCCTCAAAGAGCTGGGCCCGCAGGTCATTCACGCAGTTCAGGGTTCGGTCGCCACGGATGAGGACGCCGCGAACTCCATGCGGCCCGCGTAGTCTCCCCCGGTTGTCGGAAGGCGGATTCAGGTGGCGGTCTGGCGACCGGATTTTGGCGAGCACAACTGGGTGTGGGACGCCATCTGCCTGGTGGCCGGCGGCTCGGCGTGGCCGGAGGGCGACGAGGACAAGCTCCGGGAACTGAGCGCGGCCTGGCGCGACACGGCCACGCTGATCTCGGACATGATGGGCGAGGCCGACCCTGCCGCGCTCGACATGCTGGGCGCCTACGGCGGTGGCGCGGGCAGCGCGCTGAACAAGCTCTGGACCGAGCTGGCCGTCGGTCCGGGTACCGGCTTCCCCGTCGTACACAGCGCCACGTTCGAGCTGGCCAACGGCGTCGACGCGATCGCTCAGGAGATCGAGTACGAGAAGCTGATCGTCCTGTTCAGCGTCATCATCGCGGTCATCTCCATCATCATCGCCGTCATCATGGCGTTCTTCACGGCCGGCGCCTCCAGCGCCGCCGTGCCGGGCATCATCGCCACCGCCCGCCAGGTCGTCATCAAGGCGCTGCAGCGCCTGCTCACCGCCGCCGAGAAGGAGCTGCTCAAGCAGGCCCTCAAGCAGTCGCTGGTCCGTTTGGGCAAGATCGGGGCGCTGAGCATCGGCCAGCAGATGCTGCCGGAACTGCTCGCCCAGGGCTACCAGATCAACGAGGGCACCCGCCAGGACTGGGACGTCGACCGCATCAAGATGACGGCGCTGTCCGCGGCGATCGCCGTGCCGCTGGGCTTCATCCCGTACGCCGGGGCCAAGCCCGGCCAGAGCTGGTTCGTCAACCGGGGCCGCGACGTGGCCTCCAACGTGCTCGCCGACTCGGGCGCGAGCTTCCTCGGTACCGGCCTCTATTCCGGACAGTGGCAGGTCCCGACCGCCGGTCAGCTGCTCAACTCCGCCGTGTTCGGCACGATGATGGGCATGGCCACCGACGGTGGCAACCGTCTCGGTGCGAACCTGCGCAATCTCGGCGGCACCAGGGTCAATACCACCAACCTGGCTCCCAGCCTCAACTCGACCGATCCCACGCGGCTCAACACCGACAACGGGCCGATCATCACCGGCCCGGACGTGGACGTCGACCTTCCCCCCACGACGAGTGGCGATCCCTCACACACCGCCCCGGTCACCACCCCGACCGGCCCGGTCAGCACCACGACGGGCCCGGTCACGGCGGGGCTCACGGGTGACCGCCCCGGCGGCCCGGTCACGACGTCCGCCGGCCCCATCACAGCAGGCCTCACCGGCGACAGCCCTAGCGCCACGGCGACGCTTCCGCCCGGCCCGGTCGCGGGCGGCCCGCCCGGCCACACCGCCCTACTGCCCCCGGCCGACCTACTGCCCCCGGCCGACCTGCGGCCGTCGGGCGACAACACCGCCCCACCGAACCACGCGACGCCAACGTCGCACCCGCCGGCCACGACACCGACCACGACGGCACCCGCGGGCCCGCTCGCGGGCGACCCACCGTCGCCCCCGCCTCCACCGGGCGGCGGCCCGGGTGGGGACCTGG
>JAEZGP010000212.1 GCA_023437285.1 Actinomycetes bacterium
GACCCGCACGCCCTCGGGCCCGGCGAGGTCGTTGACGGCGAGCACGACGCGGGCCGCGGCGACGGCCGCGTCGGCGCGGCGGCCCATGGGGGTGGTGCCGGCGTGGTTGGCCGCGCCCTCGATGGTCACGTCGACGGTGGCCCGGCCCGTGACGGCGGTGACGACGCCGGCGCGCAGGCCCGCGTCGTCGAGCACCGGCCCCTGCTCGACGTGCAGCTCGATGAAGCCGGCGAGCCGGCCGGCGGGCCAGGCGGCGCCCCGGATGCGGTCCGGATCGCCGCCGACGTCGGCGATCCGGTCGCGCAGCGCGACCCCCTCGTCGTCGGGGAGGTCCCGGGCGGCGGGCCGCAGCCGCCCGGCGAGGGCGAGAGAGCCGACCATGCCGGGGGTGCCGCGGGCGCCCTCCTCGTTGCTGAACGCGATCACCGCGAGGTCGTGGCGCAATTGGACGCCGGCCGCGCGCAGCGCCGCGGCCACCTCCACAGCGGCCACGACGCCGTAGGCGCCGTCCAGCGGGCCGGCGTCAACGACGGTGTCGAGGTGGCTGCCGATGGCGAGTACGGTCGCGGCCCCGCCCCCCGGACGCCGACCGATGAGGTTGCCGGCGGCGTCGACCCGCGGCGTCAGCCCGGCCTCACGCATCCAGCCCGCCACCAGGTCGCGGGCTGCGATGTCCTCGCGCGAGTACGCGAGGCGGGTCACGCCGGGGGCCGGCGTAGCGCTGATCGCGGCCAGCTCATCGATGCGGGCCAGCAGCCGCACCCCGTCGACGGCCGGTACGGTCACGCGAGGCCCAGCAGTTCGTCGCGGCTCGCGTTGGTGGCGAGGTGCGCCAGGTAGGCCCGGAAGCCGCCCAGGTCGGCGATGTCGACGACCTTGTCGCCGGGGGTGAGCCGCTCCGGCTGCAGGATCATGGCGTTGACGATGTCGCCGTTGTCCAACTCGATCGCGCCGAGTTCCAGCTCGCGCGGCTCCTGCGGCATGAGCGAGTCGTAGAGCATCTCCTCGGGCAGCTCGTAAAGCTCGCCGACGATACTCATCCCACCGCTCGCGACCGGGAACAGCCCCGGAAACTCATCGCGTACGGCGAAGAACCGGTAGTGCGGCGCGGTGCGGGCCGGCCCCAGGAACGTGGCCCCCGCGACGGCCCCATGATCCTTCTGCCCCGACATCGCCGTGCCGTTGAGAAACATGCGCCGCATCAGGCCTCCCCGATCGTGATGTTGCTCCGCAACGTACCCACCCACAGGGCCATGGTCGAGCGTTCGGCTGCGCGATTTCGCCCTGATTCACCGCTTTAACTATGGAGGGTTTACCTACCGGAGATGATCCACATAGCTGCGTAACGCACAGTGATTGGCTGAGCTGGGTCACGGCGAGTAGTCACGACGCTCGCCGACACCCACCCTCCCCGACCCCTTTGCTCTGCTTACTCAGAGGAAGCGGGCTGCGACCTGCGGGGGAAGGAATCGCGGTCGCGGCAGCGCGGCCACGGTGGGTGACCGATGCGTATAGGTAAGCAGAGCAAAGGGAGCGGAGTTGGGTGTCGGGGTGTTGGCAGCCACTACCGACCGTTATCAAGAGGGCTGGCGGGGGGGTCGCGAAGCCGCACGAAGCCGCACGAAGCCGCGCGAGGCCGCGCGACGCGGCGCGGGGCGGGGAGCAGGGGGTGGACCACCGAACGTCCATGGTGCGTCCGCCGGTCGTTTGAGGATGGTCAGCCGAAAGTTTCACCTCGTCACGGCCGCTCGGGGAGTCGCCGGGCGGAACCGGACACCGCGAAGCGCAGCGACATCGCGGCGTATGGCAGGCTCCATCGACTAACTTAACTGTCACGATGTTATGGCCCGGCCCACACCGTGGGCCAAGATGGCCACGTTCGTCCCCCCGGCCGCGCCGGCGCTCGCGGCCCACGCAACCCAACCAGAGAGGTCTCTCCCTATGAGACGGCACATCACCCGGTGGACGCCGGTGGCGCTCATCCCGGTGGCGCTCACCGCACTGTTGGCGGGCTGCAGCGGCGCCGCTCCGGCCCCGGGCAATGGCGGCCAGGGCGGCGCAGCCGCGGCCGGCAGCGGCAACGGAGACGCGGCCGCCGCGCCGCCGGTGAAGGACGCCGACTGCTCCAGCATGCTGACCGACAAGCAGATCCAGAAGGCCACCGGCCTCAAGGACATCGCCCTTGAGGCGTCCAGCGGCCAGGAAAAGCAGGGCGAGCAGTTCTGCCCGTACCGGTCGGCGACGTACAACCTGACGGTCATCGTCGGCGTGTTCAAGGGTGGCGGGTTCGACACCACCTACGTCGACATGGAGAAGACCGCCAACCTGCAGAACCCGCAGAAGGTGACCGGGCTCGGCGACGCGGCGGCCTGGGCCAGCGCGATGAACACGCTCGTGGTGCGCAAGGGCCAGACGGGCGTATCGATCATGCTGCAGAACGCCAACAAGACCAACGTCAAGGACCCCAAGAAGGCCTCCACCGCCGTGGCCAAGCTCGTCCTCGACAAGATCTGAAACAAGATCCGATTAGTGCGATAGATCATCGATGCGGCCCCGGCGTCCCAACCGCCGGGGCCGCTCGCTGACCAGGCACGAAGCCAGGGTCGGCGCCTCACAGTCGTAATGCGACAGAAACGATCTGGTTCTACGCTCGGCGCATGGCAGACGTCTTCGATTCGTACTCGATGGCGGAGGCCTGGGACGAGATGTTCGCGTCCCCCGGCGACCCGCGTCCGGCGTACCGCTCGCTGTTCTCCATGCTGCAACCGCTGTCCGGCACCGACCTTCGGGTCCGCGCCGACCAGCTCGCCCGCGTCTTCACCGACCGGGGCGTGACGTTCGCGTACGCGGGCGAGGAGCGGCCCTTCCCGCTCGACCTCATCCCCCGCATCATCAGCGCCGCCGAGTGGGACCTGGTCACCCGCGCCGTACGCCAGCGGGTGTTCGCCCTCGAACGCTTCCTCGCCGACGTGTACGGGCCAGGCGAGGTGTTCACCGACGGGGTGGTCCCCCGTCGACTCATCACGACCAGTGCGCACTTCGCCCGGGAGGCGGTCGGCATCGAGCCCGCCAACGGCGTACGGGTGCACATCAGCGGGGTCGACCTCATCCGCGACGAGGAGGGCAACTTCCGGGTCCTCGAGGACAACCTGCGTATCCCGTCCGGCGTCTCGTACGTCATCGAGAACCGGCGGGCCATGACGCAGACGCTGCCCAGCCTGTTCACCGAGGCGCGGGTCATGCCGGTCGACGACTACCCGGCCCGGCTGCTGCACGCGCTGCGCGCCGCCGCCCCCGAGGGCGTCACCGACCCGTGCGTCGTGGTGCTCACCCCGGGCGTCTACAACGCGGCGTACTTCGAGCACGCGCTGCTCGCCAGGCTCATGGGCGTCGAACTGGTCGAGGGCCGCGACCTGGTGTGCAGCAACAACGTCGTGCGGATGCGCACCACCCAGGGCGAGCGGCCGGTCCACGTCATCTACCGCCGCGTCGACGACGACTTCCTCGACCCGCTGCACTTCCGCCCCGACTCGGTCATCGGCATCCCGGGCATCGTCAACGCCGCCCGGGCCGGCAACGTCACCCTCGCCAACGCCATCGGCAACGGGGTCGCCGACGACAAGCTGCTCTACACGTACGTGCCGGACCTCATCCGGTACTACCTGCACGAGGAGCCGCTGCTGGCCAACGTCGAGACGCACCGGCTCGACGGCGAGGAGATC
>JAEZGP010000036.1 GCA_023437285.1 Actinomycetes bacterium
TGTTCACAAGCCCCTCGCGCCGCACGTCTGGCCTCATGGGTCCCCCGGTGGAAGCATGAGGCCAGATGTCGGACTGAGGAAATGGTGGGTGAAATGCGACGCTCGCGCTGGGTCCTGGCCGTCCTGACGGCAACGACCCTGGCGGTGACCCTGGCCGCTCCGGCGGCCGTGGCCGCGAAGCCGAAGACCATCCCGATCCAACTGCTTGCCCTCAACGATTTCCACGGCAACCTGGAGCCGCCGCAGGGCTCGTCCGGGACCATCACCACGATCGACGCCAGCGGCGCGACCGTCGCCGTCCCGGCCGGCGGCGCGGCGTACCTGGCCACGCACCTCGCGCAGGCCCGCGCCACCAACCCGAACACGCTGACGGTGGCGGCCGGTGACCTGATCGGCGGGTCGCCGCTGCTGTCGGCGGCCTTCCGCGACGAGCCGTCCATCCTGGCCCTCAAGGCGATGGGCCTGGGCGACAGCTCGGTCGGCAACCACGAGTTCGACGAGGGCAGCGCCGAACTCAAGCGCATTAACTGGGGCGGCTGCCACCCCGTCGACGGCTGCTTCGACCCGCCGCGCAGGTATCCCGGCGCCAAGTTCTACCTGGCGGCCAACGTGTTGGAGACGAAGACGAAGCTGCCCGTCCTGCCGCCCGTGTCCGTCCGTACCGTCGGCGGGGCCAGGATCGGCTTCATCGGCATGACGCTGGAGGACACCCCGTCCGTGGTCACCGCCGCGGGCGTGGCCGGCCTCAAGTTCCTCGACGAGGTACGCACCGCCAACCAGTACGCCAAGTTGCTGCGCGTCGCCGGCGTCGAGGCGATCGTCGTGCTCGTGCACGAGGGCGGGACCCCGGCCAGCCAGGTGTACGACTACAACTGCGACGCCAACGGCCCCGGTTCCGGCCTGACCGGCCCGATCGTCGACATCGCCAAGGGCCTCGACCCGAGCATCGACCTGGTGGTCTCGGCCCACACCCACCAGTCGTACGTGTGCACGATCCCCGACCCGGCCGGCAAGCCGCGGCTGGTGACCCAGGCGTCCGCGTTCGGCAAGCTGTTCACCGACATCGACGCCGCGTACGACCGGCGTACCCGCGACTTCGTCCGCTCGTCGATGACGGCGAAGAACGTGATCGTCACCCGGGACGTCACCCCGGACCCGACGGTCGCCGGGATCGTCGCGAAATACCAGGGCCTCATCGGGCCGATCGCGAACCGGCCGGTGGGCTACATCTCCGACACGATCCTCGGCCGCGGCGGCACCACGCCCGAGCGTCCGCTCGGCGACGTGATCGCGGACTCCCAGCTGGCGGCGACGTCCTCGGCGGCGACCGGTGGCGCGCAGCTCGCGCTGATGAACACGGGCGGCATCCGCGCCGACCTGGTCTACCCGGCGTCGGGTGCCGAGGGCGACGGCGTGGTCACGTACGGGGAGGCGTTCGCCGTCCAGCCGTTCAACAACAACCTGGTGACCCTCGACTACACCGGCGCGCAGCTGCTCACGACGCTGCAACAGCAGTTCACGGGCGTCAACGCCGCCTCCCCGCGGTACCTGCAGATCTCGGCGAACGTGAAGTGGACCGCGGACCTCAGCAAGACCGGCGCCGACCGGGTGGTGGCCGACTCGATCACGATCGACGGCCAGCCGCTCGACCTGGCGGCGACCTACCGGGTGACGGTGAACAACTTCCTTGCCGGTGGCGGGGACGGCTACCTGGAGCTCGCCAACGGCAGAAACCCGCTGGTCGGCCAGCTAGACATCGACGCGTTCGTCGCGTACCTGACGGCGACCACGTCCCCCTCAACCCCCCTGACCCCACCCCCGCTCACCCGCATCTCCTTCGCGTAACGGGGGTCCATCGCGGAGATTGGCCTTAGGTACCAAAAGAGGCGCTGAATTGCGTACCTAAGGCCAATCTGCGCGAGGTGCGGACACGGCGCGCGGTTCGGAGGCACTATGTGAGGGGGAGTTTGCGGGTAAATGGGGGCGGGTATGCCCAGCTGACGATCAACTGCTAGGGAGCGGGCGATGACGGAGCTGGAGACGCTCCTCGACGAGGTTTTCGTCGGGCATGAGCGGCTGACCCGGGACGAGCTGCGGCGGCGCGCCGTGGCGTCCGACGTCGGTTCGGAGACGGCCATGGCCATCGACGGCCTGCCGGAGGGCGAATACACCATCGACGAGGTGCAGGCCGTCATCTCCCAGGAACGCCGACTGCCCGCCGCGACCGACGGCGGCATCCCCGCCGAGCAGCTCGACGAGCTCGACCTGCGGCGCGAGCTGGACCAGCTGCACCGTACCCGCAACGACACCTTCCTGCACGGCTCCGACCAGGCGCTGGAGCACCACACCGAGCGCACCGCCGAACTGGAGGCCGAGTACCTGCGCCGGCACCCGGAGCGCGAGGTCGACGAGGAGCGCCTGCGTTCGGGTGCCCGTACCCGGGAGGGATAACCGGGTGATCAGACGGGAGTAACCGGGAGACGGGCCCCGCACCTGTGGGGCTCCGCGGTAGCGGGCCCTCCGTCGCCTGGCCCGCTACCGCGTCCCCGACCGATCCTCCGGCGTCGTCTGCGCCGCGTGCATCCGCGCCTTCATCGGCTCCGTCGCCAGGTGCCCGGCCAGCACCTGCGCCTTGTTGCGCCACTTGCCGGTGACCACGCTGTCCTTGCCGGCCAGCATCGCCTCCACGCCCTCGCGCGCCACGTCCGCCGGGTCGTCCTTGTCGGCCTGCGCCACCGGCGTGTCCATCATCTCGCTGCGCGCGAAGAACTCCGTGTCGGTTGGGCCGGGCAGCAGCGTCGTCACCGTCACCTCGGTGTCGCGCAGCTCGTACCGGATCGCCTCGGCGAACGAGTAGATGAACGCCTTCGACGCCGCGTACGTAGCGAAGTACGGGCCGGGGGCAGTGGCCGAGATCGAGGACGTGTAGAGGACCCGCCCGCGGCCCCGCGCCACCATCGCGGGCAGCAGTCGCTTGGACAGGTGCACCGCCGAGCGCACGTTGAGGTCGATGACGCGAAGCTCCTCGGCGAGGTCGTTGTCGCGCACGAAGTCGCCGCTCACGCCGACCCCCGCGTTGACCGCCAGCACGTCGACGGGTCGGCCCAGCGCCAGCACCTCCGCGCACAGCCGCTCCACGCCCTCGGGCGTGGCCAGGTCGGCCCGCACGGCCCGGACCCCCGGCCCGAGCTGGCGCGCCGTCTCCTCGATGCGCTCCTCGTCGGCGGCGACCACCAGGTCGTACCCGCGTCCCGCCAGGTCCTCCGCGAGCGCGTACCCGATGCCCGTCGACGCACCCGTCACCACTGCCAGTCCAGTTCGCTGCTTGTCCATGCGTCCCGGTTGCCCACGAACGGCGCCGCTAAGCGCTCATCGGACCGACAATTCAGAACGTGCCCCGGTAGAGCGAGCAGCCCTCACAGACCGCCGGTGGTTGCTGCCCGTGACTCAGCTTGCGGCGGAATTCCTGGTACGCCGGACCGGCCCAGATCTCGGCGAACCCGGCCTCGTCCAGCCGCCCCAGCGCGACCCGGTCGTCGCCCATCACCATGCAGCACGGCTGCACCACGCCGGCGCTCGTCACGTACGCCGACTCCCACGGCCACGTGCAGCCGGGGGTGCCCGGCGCGGCGGGCCCGGCCGGGCCGGGCGAC
>JAEZGP010000337.1 GCA_023437285.1 Actinomycetes bacterium
ACCGCGAGCGTTGCCGCGCCGGCGGCGAGTCTGGTCGAGATACGTCTCATGGGGTTTTCCTCCTCGTGTGTGGATGCCACGAGGATCGGCCGCGCGGGCGCTCACTCTCCAGGTCATATTGCTACCAATCACTGTTCAACGTGTGCGGTGGGGTCGAACATGAAAAGCACGCAACCGCCGGACCAGCGGGAGGTGACGGCATGTCCACGCGGCTCGGCGACCTGCTGGACAACGCCAGACGGGAACGGTTCGTGGGGCGCCGGCGCGAGGTCGAAAGCTTCGACGGCGCCCTTCACCGGCGGTCGCCGACGCGGTTGCTGTTCGTGCACGGCCAGGGCGGGATCGGCAAGACCACTCTGCTGCTGGAGCTGCGTACCCGCGCCCGGACCGCCGGCCGGACCGTGCTCCACGTCGACGGCCGCGACATCGACCCGTCACCCGAGGGCTTCGCCATGGCCGTCCGGCCTGCCGCCGACCGCCTGCCCGCCGACGCCGTCGTGCTTGTCGACGGCTACGAACAGCTGGCACCCATCGACGGCTGGCTGCGCGACGTGTTCGTTCCCGGGCTGAGCCCCGACAACGTCGTCGTCCTGGCGGGCCGCGCCGGGCCCGCCGCGCCGTGGCGCGCCGACCCCGGGTGGCGGCACCTCGTGGCCGTACACCGCCTGGATCCGTTCGACCCGGAGGAGAGCGACGAGCTGCTCGCCAACGCCGGCGTCGACCCGGCCGTGCGGTGCCGACTACTGCGGCTCGGCCGCGGCCATCCCCTGACCATGGCGCTGCTGGCGGACCTCGCTGAGACCGGACCGGTGCCCGACACGCTGGCCGACGTGCCCCACCTGGTGTCGGCGCTGCTGGAGTCGTTCCTGCGCGACGCGCCGGGCGAGGCTCACCTGATCGGGCTCGCCACCTGCGCGCTCGCGTGGCTGACGACCGAGGACCTGCTGCGGGAGGTGGTCGGCGCCGAGGCCGCCCCGGTGTGGCAGTGGCTGGCCCGGCAGCCGTTCGTCACGGCCGGCCCGCGCGGGCTGTTCATTCACGACCTGGCCCGCGACGTGCTGGACGCCGAGTTCGAACGCCGCTGCCCTGAGCGGTACGCCGCCTACCGGCGGGTGATCAAGGCCCACGCGCTGGCGGGGCTGCGCGCCGCCACCGGCGCCGGCCGGCAACCGTACGCCCAACAGCTCAACTTCGGGCTCCGCAACGGCCCGCTTTCCGGCGCGATCGCCACCATCCGCGCGCAGGGCTCCGCCGCGGTGCTGCCCGCCCGTCCCGACGAACACGGCCAGGTCTGCGCGATCATCGAAAGGTTCGAAGGGCCCGCCAACGCCGAACTGGCCCGCGCCTGGCTCGCCGAACAGCCCGAGCAGCTCAGCGTCGTCCGTACCAGCGACGGCGTCGCCGGTTTCGCCTTTCACCTGCTGTGCCCGAGCGGCTCGGCGCTGGACTACCGCGACCCGGTCGTGCGGGCGGCGCTCGACCATGTCGCGCGGGAGGGACCGGTCCGGCCCGGCGAACGCGTCGACATCACCCGGTTCTTCGCCGGCGCGCGGGACCACCAACGCGATCTCTATGCCGTGCTGGCCGCGAACGTGTCCGCCATCATCGAGTGGTCGACCCGACCGCTCGCCTGGTCGTTCGCCACCACCGTCGACGCCGGATACTGGGCACCGTTCTTCGAGTACCTCGCCTTCGCCCGGCTGACCGAGGCGGATGTCGGCGGCGTGCGCCACGTCGTCTACGGCATCGACTGGCGGCGCATCCCGGTCGAGGACTGGCTCGACCTGATGCGCGAACGGGGCCGCACCGGGGACACCGGACCACCGCCCGGCGCCATCGTGCGGCCGCCGGCGCTCAACCGCGACCGCTTCGCCGCCGCGGTCCGCACGGCGCTGCGGACCCTGCACCAGCCCGACCAGCTCGCCGCCAACCCGCTCATGGGTTCCGCGCTCGCGGCCACGGCAACCGGGCCCGACGTAGCCCACCTGCGGGCCACGATCGAGAACGCGGTCATGCGCCTCGGCGCCGAACCCAAGGGCGAGCGGTTGCGGGCCGTCCTGCACCGGACCTTCCTGCGCGCCGCCCCCACACAGGAGGCCGCCGCCGAGGTCCTCGGCCTGCCGTTGAGCACCTACCGCCGCCACCTCGCCAAGGCTGTCGACCGCCTCACCGACCTGCTCTGGACGGTGGAAACCGGAGCGGTACGCGCGCCGGGACGGCCCTAGCGGGGCACCACCCGCTCGGCGGACCAGTCGCGCCAGTTCTCCAGCTGGTGACCCACGGAGGCCAACTGGTCGGCGACCGGGCCGGGGCCGGTGGAGCCGAACGTGGTGCGGGCCCGCAGGGCACCGCGCACGTCGAGGACGGAGCGCACCTGCGGGGTCAGGTGCGGGCTGACGCCGGCGAGGTCGTCGTCGGAAACCTCGTCGAGGCCGCAGTCACGCGACACGCACAGGGCCACGAGCGCGCCGGTGATCTCGTGCGCCTCCCGGAACGGTACGCCCTGGCGCACCAGCCACTCGGCGACCTCGGTGGCCAGGGTGTAGCCGCGCGGGGCGGCCTCGACCAGGCGATCCACCCGTACCGTCATGGTCGAGATCATGCCGGCGAGGGCGGGCAGGACCAGTTCGAGCGTGTCGACCGCGTCGAAAACGGGTTCCTTGTCCTCCTGCATGTCCCGGTCGTACGTCAGGGGCAGGCCCTTGAGCATCGTCAGGACGGTCACCAGGCCGCCGATGAGCCGGCCCGACTTGCCGCGGGCAAGCTCGGCGATGTCGGCGTTCTTCTTCTGCGGCATGATCGACGATCCGGTGGCGAAGGCGTCGTCCAGCTCGACCCAGCCGAACTCCTGCGACGTCCACAGCACCACCTCCTCGCCCAGCCGCGACAGGTGCACGCCGACGAGCGCGGCAATGAACAGGAACTCGGCGACGAAGTCGCGGTCGGCGACGGCGTCCATCGAGTTGGGGGCGGCCATGGTGAAGCCCAGCTCCTTCGCCACCCGGGTCGGGTCCAGCGGCAGCGACGAGCCGGCCAGCGCGCCGGCGCCGAGCGGGCTCACGGCGGCGCGCTTGTCCCAGTCGCGCAGCCGGTCGAGGTCGCGCAGCAGCGGCTGGGCGTGGGCGAGCAGCTGGTGGGCGAAGCTGACCGGCTGGGCGTGCTGCAGGTGGGTCATGCCCGGGGCCGGCGTGTCGAGGTGGCGGGCGGCCTGCTCCACCAGCGCCTCGGCCAGCTCCACGAGGCGCCCGGCCACGCCGCGGGCGTGGTCGCGCAGGTACAGGCGCAGGTCGGTGGCGACCTGGTCGTTGCGGGAGCGGCCCGCGCGCAGCTTGCCGCCCAGGGTGCCGAGGCGCTCGATGAGGCCCCGCTCCAGGGCGGTGTGCACGTCCTCGTCCTCGACCGTGGGCCGGAAGTCACCTGACGCGCAGGCGGCCTCCAGGTCGTCGAGGGCGGCGAGCATGCGGCCGAGTTCCTCGGCGTCGAGCAGGCCGGCGTCGGAGAGCACCCGGGCGTGGGAGCGCGACGCGGCCAGGTCGTAGGGGGCCAGCCGCCAGTCGAACTGCACGCTCACCGACAGGCGGGCCAGGGCCTGCGCGGGGCCGCCCGCAAACCGCCCGCCCCACAGGCGCAGGGCCGAAGTGTCGCTAGTCACGCCGTACATCCTCTCAGGGGTCGGCGCCCCGGTCCTGCGGGGACCGGGGCGCCGAAGGAAACGGAAAACTCAGCCCAGCCGCGCGTCGCGCGCCGAGGCCAGCCGGCTGGGCAGGCCCCACAGCTGCACGAAGCCCTTGGCCAGCGACTGGTCGAACATGTCGCCCGAGTCGTAGGTGGCCAGGCTGAAGTCGTACAGGGAGGCGGCCGAGCGCCGGCCGGTGACCACGGCGCGGCCGCCGTGCAGGGTCAGCCGGATGTCGCCGGAGACGTGCTTCTGGGTGTCGTCGATGAACGCGTCGAGGGCGTTCTTGAGCGGGCTGAACCACAGCCCGTCGTAGACCAGCTCGCCCCAGCGCTGGTCGACGCCCTTCTTGAAGCGGGCCAGGTCGCGCTCGACGGTGACGTTCTCCAACTCCTGGTGGGCGGTGATGAGCGCGATCGCACCCGGCGCCTCGTACACCTCGCGGCTCTTGATGCCGACGAGCCGGTCCTCGACCATGTCGAGGCGGCCCACGCCCTGGGCGCCCGCGCGCTTGTTCAGCTCCACGATCGCCTCGTACGGGGACACGGATTTCCCGTCGATCGCGACCGGCACCCCCGCCTCGAAGGTGATCACGACCTCGTCGGGCTCGCGAGCCACGGCCGGGTCGGCGGTGTAGTCGTAGATGTCCTCGATGGGCCCGTTCCAGATGTCCTCAAGGAAGCCGGTCTCGACCGCGCGGCCCCACAGGTTCTGGTCGATCGAGTACGGCGACTTGCTCGACACCTCGATCGGCAGCTGCTTCTCCTCGGCGAACGCGATCGCCTTGTCGCGCGTCCAGGCGTAGTCGCGGGCCGGCGCGATGACCTTCAGCTCGGGCGCGAGCGCGCCGATGCCGACCTCGAAGCGGACCTGGTCGTTGCCCTTGCCGGTGCAGCCGTGCGACACGATCGTGCCGTTGTACTTCTTGGCGGCGGCCACCAGGTGCTTGACGATCAGCGGCCGGGACAGGGCCGACACCAGCGGGTACCGGTCCATGTAGAGCGCGTTGGCGCGCAGCGCCGGCAGGCAGAAGTCGGTGGCGAACTCCTCCCGGGCGTCGACCACCTCGGCCTCCACGGCGCCGCAGTCGAGCGCGCGCTGCCGGATGGCGTCCATGTTCTCCCCGCCCTGGCCCACGTCGACGGCCACGGCGATGACCTCGGCGCCGGTCTTGTCGGCGAGGTACGGAATGGCGACGGACGTGTCCAGCCCGCCGGAGAAGGCGAGTACGACCCGCTCAGTCATCAGAGTGCTCCTTCTGTTCATTAGAGGCGGGCCTGCCGGCCCAGTCGAGAAGCTTGTCGGCGAGGGCACGGCCGGCGGAGGTCACGCCGGCGGGCTCCTCCCGGGCGACGACCAGGATGGTGTCGTCGCCGGCGATGGTGCCGACCACATCGGGCAGGCCCGAGCGGTCGAAGGCGCTGGCCAGGAACTGCGCCGCACCCGGCGGGGTGCGGAGGACGACAAGGTTGCCGCTCGCGTCGGCGCCGGTGAGCAGCTCGCGCAGCAGCCGCTGCAGCCGGGCGGGGGCCTGTTCGGCGGTGCGCAGCGGGCCGCGGCCCTCCTCGGGGATCACGTAGACGGGGGCGCTGCCGTCGGTGCCGCGCACCTTCACCGCGCCCAGCTCCTCCAGGTCGCGCGACAGGGTGGCCTGGGTGACGTGCAGGCCGTCGGCGGCGAGCAGGTCGACCAGCTCGGTCTGCGAGCGCACGGCGTGGTCGCGGATCAGCTCGACGATGCGCGCGTGCCGGGCCGGCTTGGACGTGGGCACGACGGCGGTCATGTCGACACCAGCCAGGTCAACAGCGCCTTCTGGGCGTGCAGGCGGTTCTCGGCCTCGTCGAACACCGCGCTTGCCGGTCCGTCCATCACCGCGTCGGTGATCTCCTCACCTCGATGGGCCGGCAGGCAGTGCAGCACGATCGCGTCGGCTGCGGCCGCGCGCATGAGATCTTCATTCACCTGGTACGGGCGAAACGGCGTGAGCCGGTCCTTGCCGTCGTCCTCCTGGCCCATGGAGGTCCACGCGTCGGCGGCCACCACGTGCGCGCCGGCGACCGCCTCGGCCGGGTCGCGCAGCGTCGCCACGGACCCGCCGGTGGCCCTCGCGATCTCGGCCGCCCGGGCCACGACGGCCGGGTCCGGGTCGAATCCCTCGGGGCTGCCGATGCGTACGTGCATGCCGGCCGTCGCCCCGCCCACCAGGTACGAGTGGGCCATGTTGTTCGCGCCGTCGCCGACGAAGGTCAGCGTCCGGCCGGCCGTGCCGCCGAGGCGCTCGCGCACGGTGAGCAGGTCGGCCAGGATCTGGCACGGGTGGAACCCGTCGGTGAGCGCGTTGACGACGGGCACGCTGGACGCGGCCGCCAGCTCGGCCACGCGCGCGTCGGCGTGCGAGCGGATCACGACCACGCGCACGTACCGGGACAGCACCCGCGCGGCGTCGGCGATGGACTCGCCCCGACCGAAGTGGGTGGTCTGCGCGTCGATGATGACCGGATGCCCGCCCAGTTCGGCGATGCCGGCCTCGAACGAGATCCGGGTGCGCAGCGACGGCTTCTCGAAGATCACCGCGACGGACTGGGGGCCCTCGAACGGCCGCTTCGCGTACCGGTCCTTCTTGAGTTCGGCGGCGAGGTCGAGGACGGCCGACTGCTCGGTCGGGCTCAGGTCGTCGTCGCGCAGGAAATGCCGGATCATGCCGTCTCCAG
>JAEZGP010000367.1 GCA_023437285.1 Actinomycetes bacterium
ATGGCCGACAGCTACGCGGCGGCGGGAGCGGCCAAGAGCGCCTCGTCCTTCTACAACGCCGTCGTGAAGCTGGCCGACAGCGGCCAGGTGGACCCCGGGCTGCAGGGCGAACGGCGCGTGCTCGGTGGGGGTGCCCACGCCGGCGACGGCCATGTTGCCGGACAGCTCGCCGGGCTGCCACGCGGAGCGTTCGCGCCCCGCCGCGCGGGACCGGCGGTGTCCAACGACCTCGTTAGCCGAGGTCCGGGTGGACGGGGGCCGGTTGTTCGGGGGCGTCGTCGCCGGTTTCATCAGGTGGCACCGCTTCCCATCTGCGCCTGGGCACTATCGATCTCCCGCCCCGACGGACATCGTGAATCGGACTCAGGATTGGTGACCGTCATTTCCACCAAATTAAATGATTGTAACTAAAGGCACAATCCCGGCGAACAAAAGATCTCGATGTAATGTGGCCGGGGGAGCGCGGATCCGCGAAATCAGCCGTGGCGGTAGAACTCTACTGTGGATGGTCGCAGCGGTGGTTCACCGAGAATCAGATCGGCCGCCTTCTCCGCGACCATCATCGTCGGCGCGTAGATGTTGCCGTTGGTGATGTACGGAAAGACCGACGCGTCCACCACCCGCAGACCGGTCAGCCCGTGAACCGCCATCGTCGTGGGGTCCACAACGGACATGCGGTCCGTTCCCATCCGGCAGGTGCACGACGGATGCAGCGCCGTCTCGGCGTCGCGGGCGACCCAGTCCAGGATCTCCGCCGCGGTGTCCACGGCCGGCCCGGGGGACAGCTCGCCGCCGTTGAACGGCGCCAGCGCGTCCTGCGAGAGAATGTTCCGCGCCACTCGCACCGCCTCAACCCATTCACGTCGGTCAGTGTCCGTGGAAAGGTAGTTGAACCGCAACGCCGGCTTGTCGCGCGGATTCGTCGAGCGGATCTTCACGGTACCCCGGGCGTCGGAGTACATCGGCCCCACATGCACCTGATACCCGTGCCCGCCGGCCGGCGCGGAGCCGTCGTAGCGCACCGCGATCGGCAGGAAATGAAACATCAGATTCGGGTACGCGACGTCGTCGTTGCTCCGCACGAAGCCGCCCGACTCGAAGTGGTTGGTGGCCCCCGGCCCGCGTCGCGCGAACAGCCAGGCCGCGCCGATCCACGGCCGGTGCCGCCACTTCAGGTACGGCTGCATCGACACGGGCCGCCGCGACGCGTACTGGATGTAGACCTCCAGGTGGTCCTGCAGGTGCTCGCCGACCCCGGGCACGTCGGCGACCACCTCGACGCCGAGCGCCCGTAGCTCCTCGGCGTTGCCGACGCCCGACAGCTGCAACAGCTGCGGCGAGTTGAACGCCCCGCCGCACAGGATCACCTCGCCCGCGTGCACGGTCTCCGTCCGGCCGCCGCGCTCGTAGACCACGCCGGTCGCCCGGGTGCCCGCGAACAGCACGCGGTGCGCGAGCGCTCTGGTGCGTACCGTCAGGTTCCTGCGGCGCATCGCGGGCCGCAGGTAGGCCCGCGTGGCCGACCACCGACGCCCGGCCCGGATCGTGCGGTCGAACGCGGCGAAGCCCTCCTGCCGGTAGCCGTTCACGTCGTCGGTGCGGGCGTAGCCGGCCTGCCGCGCCGCGTCGAGGAACGCGCCGACGAGCGGGTTGTCGGCCGGACCGCGCTCCAGCGTCAGCGGGCCGCCGTGGCCGCGGAACTCGTCGTCCGGTGCGGCCGCCGTCGCGTCCTCCATCTTCTTGAAGTACGGCAGGCAGTGCGCGAAGTCCCAGTCGCTCATGCCCGGGTCGGCGGCCCAGCGCTCGTAGTCCAGCGGGTTGCCCCGCTGGAAGATCATGCCGTTGATGCTGCTGGAGCCGCCGAGCAGCTTGCCGCGCGCGTGGTAGATCCGCCGGTCGTTGAGGTGCGGCTCGGGCTCGGACTCATAACCCCAGTCGTAGAACCGGTTCCCGATCGGGAAGGTCAGCGCGGCCGGCATGTGCACGTACACGTCCCACGGGTAGTCCGGCCGCCCGGCCTCCAGCACGAGCACCGAGGTGGCGGGATCCGCGCTGAGGCGGTTGGCCAGGACGCTGCCGGCCGACCCGCCGCCCACGATCACCACGTCATATGTCGGCGCCATGCCACCCCGCTCTTACGATCTTGCGTATGGTTTCGCCCATGAGCCACAGCCAGGACTCCGGCGGCGTCCAGTCCGTCGACCGCGCCATCAGCGTGCTCGAACTCCTGGCCAGGCGCGGTCCGAGCCGGGTCACCGAGGTCGCCGAGGAACTCGGCGTGCACAAGTCGACCGCGTTTCGGCTGCTCGGCGCCCTGGAGTCGCGGGGGCTCGTGGAGCAGGACGGCGACCGGGGCCGCTACCAGTTGGGCTTCGGCATCGTCCGGCTGGCCGGCGCGGTCACCGCGCGGATGGACCTGAGCCGGTGCGCGCGGCCGGTCTGCGAGCGGCTGGCCGGCGCCCTGGGCGAGACGATCAACGTGGCCGTCGCCCGCGACCACCACGCCGTCAACATCGACCAGGTGCAGGGCCCGGCCGCGGTCTCCGTGCAGAACTGGGTCGGCCGGGCCACCCCGCTGCACGCCACGTCCAGCGGCAAGGTGCTGCTCGCGTACCTGCCGAAAGGCCGGCGCGCCGAACTGCTGCGCGCGGCCGGGCAGGCCCGGTTCACCCCGGCGACGCTCACCTCGCGGACCGCGCTCGAACGCGACCTGTCGGCGGCCGTGGCCCGCGGCTACGCCCAGACCATTCAGGAGTACGAGGAGGGGCTCAACGCGATCGCGGCACCCGTACGCGACGCGCGCGGCGCCGTGGTGGCCGCCGTGAGCGCGTCCGGTCCCGCGTACCGGTTCACGCCGCAGCGGATGGCTGAGTGCGCGCCACGGTTGGTGGCCGGCGCCGAGGAGATCAGCCATTGCCTGGGCTGGTTGGGTTGAGCCGGGCGGCGACCCAGGCGTGGAAGTCGGCCAGGTGGTGCTCGCTGGGCACCAGCACCCCGCCGTCGGCGTACGCGCGCGACGACATGGCCGGCTGGCAGCGCTCGCAGGCGTCGAAGTCCTGCCGGTTGACCCGGTCGAACAGCTCGACGGACGCCGACACGTCCCGACCCTCGGCCACGACATGCGGCTGGAACAGCCAGTCGCACTCCACGACGGTGCGGTCCACGGCGAGCGGCGTCATGCGCATGAGGATCGCGTGGTCCGGTACCAGGTTGATGAACAGGTTGGGTCGGATCGTGACCGCGTAGTAGCGCCGGTCCTGTTCGGGGGCGAGCGTGGGGATCGGTTCGTGACCCGGTGACCCGTCGACGGTGAAGCCCGCCACGTGCGGGCCGAACTCGGCGCCGTGGCCCACGAAGGACTGCGCGGCGTAGCCCTTGGCGAACTCCGGCAGCACGCTCACCAGCTCCGGATGGATCGTCGAGCAGTGGTAGCACTCCATGAAGTTCTCGACGATGAGCTTCCAGTTGGCGCGCACGTCGTAGCTGATACGCCGGGCGACGGCGAGGTCGGCGAGGCCGTAACGGTCGATGGCGGCGACGTCGCCGAGCCGGGTGACGACCGCACCCACCACCTCATCCTCAAAGGACGGTGGCTGGTCGGCGACGCACACCCACACGTAGCCGAGCCACTCGCGGGCGTGCGCGGGCCGCAGGCCGTACGCGACCCGGTCGATGTCGGGCATGTGGGCCAGGTTCGGCGCGGCGACCAGGCGACCCTCAAGATCATAAGACCAGGCGTGGTACGGGCACCGCAGCGTGCGTCGGACCGTCCCGCCGTCCTCCGCGCACACCCGCGCGCCCCGGTGCCGGCACACGTTGAACAACGCCCGCGCCACCCCGTCGTGACCCCGCACGACGAGAACGCTTTCCCGGCCGACGGTGACGGTGCGGAAGTCCCCGGCGTTCGCCACCTCCCCGGCCCGCACCGCGCACACCCACGTGCGTTCGAAGATGAGCTCCTGCTCGCGGGCGAACCCGGCCGGGTCGGCGTACCCGCTGCCGGGCGGCGTCGCCCGCAGGCTGGGCGGCAGCGTGGTCGTCATGGTGGCTCCCCCGAGGGACGACTGGAGTTCCGTAGCCCGAAACGCGTTTCGCAAACAGCAACAGATTCCCGGCCGACGCCCGCTCTGTCAATGCCTTCATACCACGACAGTCATCAATGCGTAGCGCTGCGTCGCCAAAGCCACCACAACTTCCGGGCTGCCGCCGGATCAGAGCGCGTCGATGGCGTCCTTCGCCTCGCGGAGGCCGACGCCCGTCAGTTCGCGGTAGAGCTTGATGGCCTGGATCTTCTGGCCGCGCGCGACGAGGGCCCGCAACTGGCGCCACGCGGCGTCGTCGAGTTGGGTCGGCGGCGGCGACAATGGCGCGTGGGTCAACGGCTGCTTGACCTCATAGCGCTCGACGGCCCGCTTCGCGTCGGCCAGCGTGGCGCCGGTCGCCTCGCGGTACACCTTGATCGCCTCGATCTTCCGTTCGCGCCGCAGCGCGTCGAGCACGCGCTCCTCCAGCGGACCGGCGTCCTGGCCCGTCGGCGTGGCCGACCGCTGCGCCAACTGCGAACCGACCAGGTCGGTGCCCGCGTCCCGGCGGCGCGCCAGCAGGGCGATCACGCCGCCCACGGCGACGATGCCGCCGATGGCCAGCGCGATGACGAGGGGCTCGGGCATGCCCCACGCTAGCAACGCCGCGCCGCCGGCCGCATGCCGGCTATGCGCCTGCGGTGGCCGCCTCCCGCGGCGGCGACTGTGCGGGGACCGCCGGCGCGGGCAGCCTGGTCTCCGCCGCGTCGAGGGCCGCGACGAACCGGGTGAACGAGTCCGGCAGCGCCGGGCCGAGCAGATGCTCGCGGGTGACGCGGCGGCGCCCCGCGAACGGGTCGTCACCCGGCCCGGCAGCCCGTACGGCCGCGACGATGTCGGGCAGCCCCGCGGTGTCCGGACCGATCAGGTACGCGCCGCCCGCCGTGGAGTTCGCCGCTCGGAAGGCGTCGTCGGCCAGGCCCGACACGTTCACCATCACGTACGGCTTGTCGCTGGCCATGAAGTCCGTCGCCACCGCCGACACGTCACAGATCAGCAGGTCGGCCTCGTTGTAGCAGGACACCAGGTCCGGCGTCCGGTCGGTGACCACCCGGTGTGCCCACCGCCCCGCCGCCACCCAGTCGGCCTCGCGCAACTGCCGCTCGCACGCGGCCAGCTCCGCGAACCCGGCCGGGTCGCGCCGGCCC
>JAEZGP010000375.1 GCA_023437285.1 Actinomycetes bacterium
GCCGCGGTGCCGCGCCGGCGGGGCGGCGCGCCGGGAATGGGCGTGGCGGCCCGCCGGGCCGCCCGCGTAGCGGCAGGTCACGGCGGGCGTGTTCGGTAACCTCCGCGCAGAGCATCCCGTTTGTCGGATTGGTGCCTTTGTCCAATCCCGATGGGAGTGATCATGGTCAACCCGGAGTTACGCCGCCGGCTGCGCCACATCGTGCTGCTGGTGCTCGCCTGGTTCCTACTCGTGCCGGGGTACGGCAAACCCGGCATGGTGGCGTCCCCGGCCGCCGCGGCGACGAGCCTGAACACCGCCGGGCTCGCCGTCCTCACGAGGAACGTTCTCGTCCTGCCCGACGGGACCCGGCGCAGCGTCGCGCTGCCCGGCGGTGCCGCCGCGGCCTTCGCCGCGCAGGTGCCCGGCGGCTGGGTCATCGAAGGCCAGGCCAACCGGGTCCGCACCCTCTACTTCATGGCGGCCACGGGAACCCCGCGCCGCATCGGGTACGTGCGCGGGACGTGGGACGTCACGCCCAACGGACGCACGCTCCTCGCGGCCGGGCTGACCGCCACCCAGACCACGGGGGCGATGGACCCGACGGTGAACGCGTACGAGCTGCCCTCGCTGCGCCTGCTCGGCCAGCAGCGCTTCGTGGGCGGCAGCGGGCCGGTCATCGCCGGCAGTACCAACGAGCGGGTCCTGCTGCGCCAGGGACACCCGACCCCGCAGACGACGCCCGCCGCGATCTGGAACCTGCGTACCAACACGCTGACCACGACCACGACGCCGGCCTGGGTGTGGAGCCTCGCCGGGCCGGCGACGGTCCTGCGCCGGGTCGACCGGCTCGACGCGAACAAGCGGGTCGTGAGCTCCTGCATCGACGCGGTCGACGCGACGAGCGGCACGATCGCCCTCGGCCCGACCGGCATGTGCGCGGCGGTCGCGCGCAACACGGACGGCGGGCTGCTCTCGCCGGACGGGCAGTGGGCGGCGCTGGCCGTCTCGTCCGCCGCGAACACGCCCCCGGCCATTCAGCTCGTCCGGGTCGCCGACCTGCGGGCCGGCCGGTGGCAGCCGGTGGCGCTGGGCACCGGCAAGTTCGTCCAGTTCTGGGACACGCCCACCAGCATGATCGTGGCGACGATCGCCGGGACGACCGTCACCCAGCAGCGTTGCGACACCTCGGCGCGCTGCACGGCGCTGCGGCTGCCGCCCGTCGCGGCCGGCACCGTGGCGGTACTGGTGCCGCGCTTCGGCTAAGGCCGCCACGGCTTCGGCTGAGGCCGCCGCGCTTCAGCTGAGGCCGCCGCCGCGAGCTGTCAGGAGCCGGTCCCGGGCTGTGCCGCCGGGGCCGGCTCCTGCGTACGGTGGGCCCGCAGCTGGTGGCCCGTGCTGGTCAGGCAGCGGCCCGACTCGAGGTCGAACTTCCACCCGTGCAGCTGGCAGGTCAGGGTGCCGTCGTCGACGATGCCGAACCGGGTGAGGTCGGCCTTCAGGTGCGGGCAGCGGCGCTGGATGTCCCACGAGGTGCCGGTGGCCGGGTCGGTGAGCGTGATGTCCTCGGCGTCGACCGTACGCTCGTGCTCGTCGTACCAGCCCTCGGCGTACTGCAGGCGCTCCTCGGACAGGCACTTGAAGAACGCGTAGACAAACTCGTTGTACTGCCCCACGCGGGCGGCCGAGAAGCGGCACGACAGGAACAGCGAGTTGACCCAGTCGACCTCGCCGATGAACAGCAGGTGCTCGACGAGGCGGCGCTCCATCCGGAAGCGGTAGCGCACCTTCTCGTCGGCGTAGTGGCGCACCTCCTTGCCCGGGAAGTCCACCACGATCGACTCGATGACCGGGCCCTGCTCCCCCGAGGCCGCGGGTACGTCGAGCAGGTCCATGCGCACCGGGCCGCCGACGCCCTTGGCGAGGTAGACCGACTCCTCCAGCAGCGGCTCGACCCGGGCCTTCAGCTGGCCCAGCACGTCGACCTCGGGATGTGACCACGACGCCTTGGCGGCCTCGATCACGGGCCGCTGGCGCTGCGCGTACTCCTTGAGGTGTTGCTCCTTGTTGGCGAAGAACTCGGCCAGGTCGGCGACGGGGTGCTCGACCGCGCAGTCGGTGGCGCTCAGCTCGGCGGTGCTGCCCGGCAGGAGCACGACGCCGTTGGTGCCGCCGACCTTCGCGTACTCCGACAGGAACACCGACTGGTCGGGGAAAATGTTGCCCTCATCCCCGAAAATGTCGTTGAACTGCCACAACGCGTCGTCGAGGAAGCACGGCGGGCCCGCGATCGGGAAGACGTACGACGCCTTGAGGTCGTCGATGTAGCGCCAGGTGCGGTCGAACTGCCGCTCGCGCTTCTGCTTGCCGAACGCCGTCTTCGCCGCCTGCGGCAGCTCGTAGACCATCGGGTACCAGATGGCGCCGGAGAACTGCAGCAGGTGCGCGTGCACGTGGCCGAGGTCGGCGAAGATCTGCAGGTCGGTGGGACGGGCGTCGTTCTGGTTGAGCAGCCGTACGCCGTCGTGCTCGACCCACAGGCTGGAGTCGCCGATCGGGCCGTCCGTCGGGCTGGTCAACGCCTGGATCATCACCTTGAGGCCGCCGTCCAGTTCCACGACCTCGTTGCTGACCGTCCGCAGGAAGCTCGTGAAGCCCAGCTCGCGCAGCTCGTCCTCAAGCTCGCTCGTCGGGTACTCGGGCAGCAGTACGGTGGCCTTCTTGCTGACGAAGCGCTTGAGGTGCTCGGCGTCGAAGTGGTCGCGGTGCAGGTGACTGACGTAGAGATAGTCGCAGTCGCCCAGGGCCTCCCAGTCGAGCTGGGAGTTGTCGGGGAACGGGAACCAGGAGGCGAAGTACGCGGGGTTCACCCACGGGTCGCACAGGATGCTCCCGGCGGCCGTGTCGATCCGCATGCTCGCGTGCCCCGTGCCCGTGATCCGCACCCTCGGCTCCCTTCGTTGACACCCGTCCAGACGCTACCTGAGCCGCCACGGCCGGACCGTGGCGCGTCCTGCGCAGGCGGCGTGCCACACTATGCTCGACGCCGACGATCATTAGAAGGGACGGCAACCGTGGCAGGCAACGAGCCGGTGACCTCACCCGATCAGCACAAGCCCACCAACGTGAAGCTTGCCCGCCTCGGCGGCATCATCACGATCGTTTGCCTCTTGCTGATGCTCATCGGCAACCACGAGGGCGCCATCGAGGAGATCTGGCTGATCGGCACCGCGGCCACCCTCGCGCTCCTTATGGTCGTCGACTGGCTGCTGCGCAAGAACGATCTGAACTCCGACTGACCGGAGTGACATAGCGAAAGGGGGGGGGGGCCGCGCGGCCCCCCCCCGGGGAAGA
>JAEZGP010000405.1 GCA_023437285.1 Actinomycetes bacterium
GACGCGCAGATCACGGGCCTCGCGAACGTCCTTGTCGCGCAAGGCTTTCTCGCGCTCGAGTTGCCGCCTATCGCGCGTACTCTCGTGATCATTTGCCGGTGATTGGCGCGGACCCGCAGGTGGCGGACTGTGGCACGCGTGTGGCCATGAGGGCCCCGGGATCGGCCTCGCCCCGGCCGCTTCTCCGCGCTCTCCACGGACGGTGACCGAGAGTGATATTTGCCGAGGTAACGCTGCGTGCTGGCCCTGCCCAACGACGCCTAGTCCCTCCGGCCCCTTTGCTCTGCGTACCTAGAGTAAGCACGGAGGTTGAGCAGCGGTGATGGATTTTTATCCGGTTTGTCGGCCGTTACGGTGGGTGCTGCTTACTTCCAGTAAGCAGAGCAAAGGGGCGTGGGGCGTGGGGGTAGGTGGGTCAGCTCGATGACCGTGCGTGATTCAGGCGGCAAGAGGGTGGCGGCGCTCACCGACAGGAGTGCCGCGGCGCGGGTCGAGGTCGAGGTCGCCTGCGAGGCTTCAGTACTTGTCGGCGATGATGGCCTCGAGGCGCTCGCTCTGCTGGCTCGTCCAGCCGGGCGGCTCCGTGAGGAGCGCCCAGGCGGTCACCCCCGAGGCCCCGTAGTTGTGCCCGTGCCCGTCCGGCACGTTCGTGGACAACACCAGGTCGGCGGTCACCTGGCAGAACGTCACGAACGGGAACCAGCGCATCTGGGACGGCACATCAGCGCCGCGCGGCTCCCGCAGCCAGTCCGGCTTACGCAGCAGTAGATGCGGCGACCACCAGACGACCGGGTCCGACGGGTGCTGCAGGTAGGCCACCCGGCCGGTGCGCCACGGGGTGGCCGGCTCGTCGAGGTCCGCGGGGTCGGCGCCGAACCGCACGATTCTGCCGTCCTCGTACGTCGGCCGGATCTCGGTGGTGCCGGGATCGCGATCGGCGACGAACTCGCTCCACAGCAGGTTGCCGTTCGGCGGGCCGACCATCAGCATGCCCTGGGTGCGCACGCTCATGTCCGCGCTGCCGGAGAACGCCGACTCCGCGCCGAACGAGCCGAGGCTCTCGCCGAACGCCACCAGCCTGGGACGATGGCCCTCCGGCAGCGCCGACCAGACGTCGTAGATCTGGTTGAACAGCTCACGCCCGGCCTCCCGGGCCCGCTCGTTGTCGACCAGGAACGAGATCCAGCTCGGCAGGTAGGAGTACTGCATGGCGGCCAGCGCGGTGTCCCCGCCGTACATGTACTCCAGCGGCTCCACGCTCGCCGCGTCCACCCAGCCCGTACCCGTCGTGGTGATCACACAGAGCAGCTTGCGGGTGAAGGCGCCGGTGCGGGCCAGCTCCCGCACGACCAGCGCCGCCCGCTCCTCCGCCGTGTCGGCCGAGTCCAGCCCGGCGTAGACCCGGATGGGCGTACGGGGCCGCGCGACGCCGAACGTGGCCAGTTCGCCGGCCGACGGCCCGCCTGCGACGAAGGTGCGGCCCCGGCGGCCCAGCGAGTCCCAAGGCACCAGCGAAGCGGGCGACCCCGACCGGCCCGGGTCGACCGGTGCCGCGACGTCCGGCTCGGTCGCGTTGTTGACCTCGGCGAACATATTCTCGCTCACCCGGAAGAAACCGTTGATGAGTACGCCGTGAACGATGCCGAGGGTCACGGCCGTCACCACCACGACGGCGGTGAGCCGCGCGGCCCATTCCGGCACCCAGCGCCCCGCGAAGCGGCCGACCTTGTACGCCATCCATCGGATGGTCCGCCCAATGCCGATCAACCCGGCGAACGTCAGGGCCGCCACGAGCAGCAGCAACAGGTACGCGTACCCCGGTGACCAGGCGATCCCCATGAAGGTGTGCAGGCGGCGCTGCCAGATCGACGCCATGATCAGCATGAAGGTGGCCAGCGGGACGGCCACGGCGGCGAACCACAGCCAGGTGCGTCGCCCCGGCGTCCACTGGTGACGGTGCCGGAGCACCAACGCCCGGACCAACCACCACAGCACCAGGCCCAGGGCGTACCCGATCGCGGCGGAGACCCCGCCGACCAGCGCCTGCAGCAGCCAGGTGCGCGGCAGCAGCGACGGCGTCAGCGACAGGCAGAACGACGCCACCGCGAAGGCGGTACCAAAGAAGTCGTACCGGAACCAGTGTTTCATCGCCGCTCCTCCCTCCCCTACTGCCGGCCCGCCAGCGCGGACGTCACGAGTACTCCGAGGCCGTTGACCGCCCAGTGCAGTCCGATAGGGGCGAGCAGGCTGCCGCTGCGCCGACGCAGCTCGCAGAAGACGATCCCGGCCAGCGCCGTGAACAGCACCGCCGCGGCCACCGCGAGGAAGGCGGCCGAGCCGCCCACGCCCACCGCCGCGGTCACGGCCGGATTGACCACGTGCAGCCGTAGGGACGGCAGGATGTGCCAGAGGCCGAACACCACCGACGACACGACGGTCGCGAAGGTCGGACCCGAGCGACGGGCCAGCATGCCCCACAGCACCCCGCGGAAGGCGATCTCCTCGGGCAGGATCGTGCCCAGGGGCACGATGACGAAGACGGTCCACAGGGCCTCGGACATCGGCATCTGGTAGCGCTGATCGCTGAAGGCGGCGCGGGTCAGCGGCAGTTCGGCGATGAGCACCATGCCGACGCCGACGACGCTGATCGCCACGGCGGCGTAGACGGCACCCCGGGCCAACTGCCGGCGGCCCATGCCCAGCTCGGTGAAACTGAGCCCGGCCCAGCGCGCGACCACGACCAGGGCCACGGCCGCGACCGGCCCGAGGATGAGCGTCGCGTCCGGCGGGCCGAACTTGGCCACCACGTTGGCCGCCACCAGTAGGACACCCACGATGACCAGGGCGTACCGGAAGCGGCTCATGTCAGGCGACCTCCGCCACGACGGGGCCCCGGGGCAGCCGCAACGCGACCACCATCCCGGCCGCCGCGATCAACCCCAGTACCGCCATGGCCAGCCCGTACGCCGTGCCCGGCGCGTCGGTGATGCCGGCGACGAGAATGGTGCCGGCGATGGCCGTGCCGAGCGTGGAGCCCAGGTTGGACACGCTGCGCGACAGGCCGGAGATCTCGCCCTGCAACTGCTCGCCGAAGCTGGACTGCACCACGTTGACCGACGGCGTGAGCATGGCCCCGAGGCCGAAGCCGATGAGCAGCAGACCCGGGGCGAACGCCCAGGGGCTCGGGCTGCCGGTGACCAGGGCCAGCAGGAGGGCGATGCCGGCGATGGCGATCGCGAAGCCGGCCACGATGAGGGTCCGCTGCTGGCGGCGGGCCGCGAACCGCTCGGCGCCCAGCGAGGCGACGAGCAGCCCGGCCGTGGCCGCCGTGAAGATCACGCCGGTCTGGATCGCGTCGTACCCGCGGACGACCTGCAGGTACGCGGAGACCACGAACGACGTGCCGAGCAGCAGCAGCCACTGGGCGCCCTGGGTGAGCAGGCCGAGGTTCGCCACGCGGCTGGCGAAGACGCGGGTGGACAGCAGCGGTTCCCGCCCCGCGCGCTCCTTGGCGCGTACCGATTTCAGGAACAGCGCGAGGACCGCGAGGCCGGCGGCGATCAGGGCGAGCATCAGCCAGGCGTTGTTGTCGGCCGCGAGGATGCCCGTGACCACCAGGACGAGGCCGCCGGCGGACAGGACGGCGCCACCGGTGTCGAAGGGCCGGGTGGGGTCCGGCGGCACGGGGGCGGGGACCCGGCGGCTCAGCACGAGGATGACCGCGATGACGAGGGCCTGGAACACGAACGCCATTCGCCAGCTGATCGCCGACGTGATGAAGCCGCCGATCAGAGGGCCGGCCGCGGCGCCGACGCCGCCCATGGCGCTGATCAGGCCGAATGCCTTCGCCCGCGACCCCAGGTCGGTGAACAGGAGGGTGGTGAGGATGTAGACGGGCGGGATGAGCAGGGCGGTGCCCACCCCCTCCAGGATCGAGTTGCCGAGGATGAGCGCGCCGAGGCCCGGCGAGGCGGCGCTGAGCAGCGCACCCGCGCCATAGAGGACCAGCCCGGCGGTGAAGCAGCGCTTGCGACCGTACCGGTCGGTCAGCTTGCCGCCCGGGATCATGAGCGAGGCCATCACCAGCAGGAAGATCGTGATCGTTACCTGGACGCCCTGGACGGTCGTGTCGAGATCCCGGCTGATGTCATTGATCATCACGTTCATGTTCGAGCCGGCGAAGCTGCAGATGAACTGCGCGAGGGCGAGCGGGGCGAGCACGCTGCGCGGTACGGGCGAGTTCATCGGAGCCTCCGCAGACAGCATCGCGCCGAACCGGGCAATACGACCGCGAAACCTCTGAAAAACCGAGCCGTACGCGGTCGACCGCCGCGTGGGGTCAGCCGCGGGCGACCGCGTCGGCGACTGCGTTGCGGGAGGTCACGCCGAGCTTGCGCAGGATGCTCGACACGTGCACGGCGGCGGTCTTCGGCGAGATGTACAGCCGGCGAGCCAGCTCGCCGTTGGTGAGCCCGGCCGCGACCAGCAGCGCCACCTCGCGTTCGCGCGGGGTCAGCGCGGCCGCGCCGGTGACCGTACGGGCGCCGTCGGGGGCCAGGCCGAGCAGGTCGCGCACGGCCGCCAGCTCGGCCACCCGCCAGC
>JAEZGP010000077.1 GCA_023437285.1 Actinomycetes bacterium
GCCCTGTCGATGGCCACCATCGGCGGGGCTCGCCTGCTGGGCCGGGCGGCCGAACTGGGCTCGCTGGAGGTCGGCAAGCTCGCCGACGTGGCGGTCTGGCGACTGGGCGGCCTCGCCAACGCCGGCATCGCCGACCCGGTCACGGCGCTGGTGTTCGGAGTTCTGCCGCCCGTGGCCCTGCTGCTGGTGGGCGGCGGCGTCGTGGTCCGGGAGGGCGGGCTGGTCACCGCCGACGAGCGGACGTTGAGCCGGGACCTGGCCCGGGTGGCGGACCGGCTGCGGGGCTGACCGCCGCCGGCGGCGATGCGTCACCGGCTCCGTCGCCACCGGCTCCGTCGCCACCGGCTCCGTCGTCACCGGCGCGCAAATCCGACGACGTGACGCGCGCAACCCGTGCCACCGGCACCTACGCGGGGGCCCTCGGTCACAATGTGTGCTGGACATGGCTGAAGGTGGGTGATGGCGGGTGAGCCCGACGCTGCGCAGGGACGCCGGGGGGCGCCGCGATTCGGTGATGATGGACGTCGCCCGGCTCGCCGGGGTGTCGCATCAGACCGTGTCGCGGGTGCTCAACAACCAGGCGAACGTGCGCCCCGAGACCCGCGAGCGGGTGCTGGAGGCGATGCGTCAGCTCGACTACCGGCGCAACTCGGCGGCCCGGACGCTCGTCACCCGTCGCTCGCGCACCCTGGGCCTGATCAGCTTCGAGTCCACCCTGTTCGGCCCCGCGTCGATGGTCTACCAGGTGGAGCAGGCGGCGCGCGAGGCCGGCTATTTCCTGAGCATCGCCAGCGTCCGCACGCTGGACCGCCGCGCCGTGCTCGACGCGGTGGACCGGCTGCGCGAGCAGAGCGTGGAGGGCATCGTCGCGACCGCGCACATGCCGGTCGCGGGCGAGGCGCTCGCCGAGGTGCCGGCCAGCCTGCCCATCGTCGTGGTGGGCCTCGGCGCGGCGGCGGCCAGCCGGCCCGACGGCGCGACGGTGCCGAGCGTGGCCACCGACAACTACGCCGGCGCGGTCCTGGCCACCCGGCACCTGGTCGCCCTGGGCCACCGGGAGATCCGGCACCTGTCCGGGCCGGTCGACTGGCCGGAGGCGCAGGATCGCGTGGCGGGCTGGCGCGACGTGCTGACCGAGGCCGGCCTGCCGGTCGGTGCCGTGCTGGCGGGCGACTGGTCGGCCCGGTCGGGCTACGAGCTGGGCGGCGTCCTGGCCCGCGATGCGAACATGACGGCGGTGTTCTGCGCCAACGACCAGATGGCGCTCGGCGTCATGCGGGCGCTGCACGAGGCGGGCCGGCGCATGCCGCAGGAGGTGAGCGTCGTGGGCTTCGACGACGTACCGGAGGCCGAGTACTACCTGCCGCCGCTCACCACCGTCCACCAGGACTTCGTGGGCCTCGGGCGGCGCAGCCTCGACGTGCTCCTGGCCCAGGTGCAGGCGCGCGATTCCGGCGTCGAGCCCGCCGGCCCTCGGACGCCGACGCTGATCGCGCCGGAACTCGTCGTACGCGCGAGCACCAGCAAGCTGGCTGACTGACGGCTGGTCGCGGCGCGTTACCGATTTGTTTCTCAAGCCCTCGAACCGGCAAATGCGGACATTTAACAGCGGTAATGGCTGGCATCCATCGTCATATCGAGATGCAGAAGTTGACACAGTGGACTGATCTGATCGACGTATGCAGAGGTAGGGGCGGGTGCGCGTGCCGCTCAACCCCCGCTCCGCGCGGCTTGTGCGGGCTTCCCGTCGGCCGCTCGTGACGCCGTGAGTGCGCGAGCGGTACGCCCTTGACGCGACGGGATGTGAGCGTTAACACTATGCCCTGCAACGTTCCGGCAACACGAGTTAATGGGATGGAACTGGCCATGAAGTGCGCACTACACGCGCCGCGCCGAGAGAGCCGGCGATGAGCGGTGATGTGCGTCGTGAGCCAGTCGATGCGCCGACCAGCCCGGCGGTCCCGGAGCGGATGGCGACCATGATGGACGTCGCGAAGCTCGCGGGGGTGTCCCACCAGACGGTCTCGCGGGTGCTCAACGACCAGGCGAAGGTGAGCCCGGAGACGCGCACCCGCGTCCTCGACGCGATGCGCCAGCTCGACTACCAACCGAACTCGGCCGCCCGCGCGCTGGTCACGCGGCGCTCCAAGACGTTGGGCCTGGTCACCTTCGACACCACACTGTTCGGCCCGGCGTCCATGGTGTACGGCATCGAGCAGGCGGCGCGCGACGCCGGCTACTTCGTCAGCATCGCCAGCATCCGCACGCTGAGCCGGCGCGCCGTGCTCGACGCGATCGGGCAGCTGCGCCTGCAGTCGGTCGAGGGCATTGTCGCGATCGTGCCCAAGGACTCCGCCGTCGTGGCGCTGTCGGCCGTACCGCCCGGCATCGCGCTGGTCGGCGTCGGCGTCGGCGGCGGGGCGGACGTGCCCATGGTGGGCGTGGACAATGTGGTCGGTGCCGCGTTGGCCACCCGGCACCTGCTCAGCCTCGGGCACCGCACGGTGCACCACATCTCGGGGCCGCCCGGGTGGCCCGAGGCCCGGGAGCGGGCCACGGGCTGGCGCGAGGCCCTCACGGCGTTCGCGGCCCCGGCCCCGTCCGTACTGGTGGGCGACTGGAGCGCGCGCTCCGGTTACCTCGCCGCGCAGCGCCTGGCGGGCGACCCGTCGGTCACCGCCGTGTTCTGCGCCAACGACCAGATGGCCCTCGGTGCGCTGCGCGCGCTGCACGAGGTGGGCCGTCGGGTGCCCGCGGACGTCAGCGTCGTCGGCTTCGACGACGTGCCCGAGGGCCCGTACCTGATCCCGCCCCTGACCACCGTCCAGCAGGACTTCGCCGAGGTGGGCCGCCGCTCGCTGGCGCTGCTCATGGAGCAGATCTCCACCGGGGCGCGGCCACACCGACAGGTCCACCTGACCCCCCGGCTGAAGGTGCGCGACAGTTCGGCGCGCGCCGCCGCCTAACGAGATGAGAACGCTCACATAGCCGCCCCGACGTGGGGCGACCACACAGATGTCGCCGGCGGTCCGACCGCCTCCCGGCACGGAGACGGTCGGACGGCCCGGTGAACCGGTGCGGATATGACCGCGCCACCACGCACCACCAGTACAACCCCTGCAACCGACACAGCAGCACAACCCATCGGCACGAGGAGAGTGGGCAGAGTGTACAGAAAGGTAGCGTCGATCTTGGCCATCGGCCTGCTGGCGACCGGCTTGGCCGCCTGCGGCGACGGCGAAGGTGGCGGCAGCGGCAGCGGCGGCGGCACGGACGACGGCAAGATCGTCCTGGGCTTCTCCCAGGTCGGTGCCGAGAGTGGCTGGCGTACCGCCAACACCAAGTCGATCCAGGAATCCGCGAAGGCGGCCGGCATCGAGCTGAAGTTCTCCGACGCGCAGCAGAAGCAGGAGAACCAGATCAAGGCGATCCGCTCGTTCATCCAGCAGAAGGTCGACGTGATCGCCTTCTCGCCGGTGGTCGAGTCCGGCTGGGACACCGTGCTCAAGGAGGCCAAGGACGCCAACATCCCGGTCATCCTGACCGACCGCGCGGTCGACTCGCAGGACACGTCGCTGTACAAGACGTTCCTCGGCTCGGACTTCGTCAAGGAGGGCAAGCTCTCCGGCGAGTGGCTCGTCGAGCAGTACAAGGGCAAGACGGAGCCGGTCAACATCGTCGAGCTGCAGGGCACCACGGGCTCGGCGCCGGCCAACGACCGCAAGAAGGGCTTCGCCGACGCGATCGCGGCCGCCCCGAACCTGAAGGTCATCGCGTCGCAGACCGGTGACTTCACGCGGGCCGGCGGCAAGCAGGTCATGGAGGCCTTCCTGAAGGCCCACAAGGACATCGACGTGCTGTTCGCGCACAACGACGACATGGGCCTGGGCGCGCTCGAGGCCATCGAGGCGGCCGGCAAGGTGCCCGGCAAGGACATCATCATCATCACGATCGACGCGGTGAAGGACGGCATGCAGGCGCTTGCCGACGGCAAGTTCAACTTCATCGCGGAGTGCTCGCCGCTGCTCGGGCCTCAGCTGATGGACCTGGTCAAGAAGGTGAAGGCCGGCGAGGCCGTCGAGCCGCGCATCGTCACCGAGGAGACCACGTTCACGCAGGAGCAGGCCAAGGCCGCGCTGCCCAACCGGCAGTACTGATCAATCCAGACGGGGCCCCGCCGGGCGGGCGCCCCC
>JAEZGP010000475.1 GCA_023437285.1 Actinomycetes bacterium
GGGTGGCGCGGGGCGCTGGGTGGGCGGGCGGCGGGGCACGGGACTCACTGACCCGGCCACTGCAACTGGGGCACGTTGGTCGGCGGGCCGCCGACGCCGGCCGGGGTCACGGGCGTCGCGTTCTGTCGGGGCGCGACGACCGGTTCGGGCACGGTCGACAGCACCCGGCCGACGATGTGGTCGGCGGAGACGTCGTCGGCCAGGGCGTCGTAGCTGAGGACGAGGCGGTGGCGCAGGATGTCCGGCGCGATGTCGGCGATGTCCTGCGGCAGTGCGTAGTCGCGTCCGCGCATGAGGGCCAGGGCCCGGGCGGCCCGCACGATGCCCAGCGAGGCGCGCGGGCTGGCGCCGTACTGGATGAGCTGGGCGACGTCGGGCATGCCGTGCGCGGCCGGGTCGCGGGTGGCGAGCACGAGCCGGACGGCGTAGTCGACGAGCGCGTTGTGCACGAAGACGCGGTCGGCCAGGTCCTGCAGGGTCATCAGCTGGTCGCCGGTGAGGATGCGCTCGGGGCGCGGCGCGCGTACGCCCACCCGGTAGACGATCTCGCGTTCCTCGACGTCGCTCGGGTACCCCACCACGATCTTCAACAGGAAGCGGTCGCGTTGCGCCTCGGGCAGCGGGTAGACGCCCTCCTGCTCGATGGGGTTCTGGGTGGCCATGACCAGGAACGGCAGCGGCACGTCGAAGCGCTGGCCGCCGATCGACACGTGCTGTTCGGCCATGACCTCCAGCAGGGCGGACTGCACCTTGGCGGGGGCGCGGTTGATCTCGTCGGCGAGGAGGAAGTTCACGAAGACCGGGCCCAGCTCGACGTCGAACTTCTCGCTGGACTGGCGGTAGATGCGGGTGCCGATGATGTCGGCGGGCACCAGGTCCGGGGTGAACTGGATGCGGGCGAAGCTGCCGCCGACCACGGTGGCCAGCGTCTCCACGGCGAGGGTCTTGGCCACCCCGGGTACGCCCTCCAGCAGGCAGTGCCCCCGCGACAGGATCGCCACCAGCATCCGCTCGATCATGCGGTCCTGGCCGACGATCACCCGCTTGACCTCGAACAGCACCCGTTCCAGCACGGTGGCGGCCTGCGCCGGGGTGAGCCCCGGCGGCGGGGGCGTCTCGGACTGCGGTTCGGGCTTCACGATCTCGGTCACGGGTCCCCCACGGCGTTCAGGTGACGGCTTCAGACGTGCACAGCGTCGCACGCACCGGCCAACGCGTGGAGAGGAAGCCACCCAGCGCGCGGGACCGGTAACGGAACGCTAAAGATCAACTTAGCGCATATCGCCCATAGTGACGACCACGGAGCATCATGTCCAAACCCTCAAGGCGAACGCCATGACGGCGCGGGCGGCAAGCCAATCGGTCATCAACTACCTCTAGCACGCACCCCGCGCGCGGGTTAACATTTCGAGCGACGCCGGGCGGCTTCCCCCGTGGCTGCCCGGCGTCCCTTCATGTTCAGACCCGGTGTTCCGGCACCGCGGCACCGGCACCGCCCGCTCGAGTGGCACACTCGCGGTGATGGATCCCGACGCTCTGCTCTGCTCCGCCAAGGCCTGCCGCTCGCCCGCCGTGTGGTCGCTGGCGTGGAACAACCCGAAGCTGCACGACCCCGACCGCCGCAAGGTCTGGCTGGCGTGCGACACCCATCGTGAGTACCTCGGTAACTTTCTGGCCGCCCGGGGATTCCTGCGCGACACCACCCGACTGCCGACGCCGTAGGCTGCCAACTATGGCAGTGAGGGTGGGCATGCGCGCCGGCGTGGAACTGACCGTCGGCGAGGCCGACACCGCGCAGGACCTCGGCTCCGGCGACGTGCCGGTGCTGGGCACGCCACGCGCCCTGGCGCTGGCCGAGGCCGCCACGGTCGCGGCCACCGCGGGTGCGCTGGAGCCCGGCCTGACCACCGTCGGCACCCGGGTGGAGCTGGAACACCTCGCCCCCACGCCCGTCGGGCGTACCGTGCGGGCCGTCGCGACGCTGCTGTCCGTCGACGGGCGCACGCTGACGTTCGAGGTGACCGTCCACGACGGAGACACGCTCGCCGCCCAGGGCCGGGTGCAGCGCGTCATCGTCGACCGGCAGACGTTCGTCCAGCGGGCGACCGGAGGGTGAGCCGATGACGATCACAGAGGTCGCCGCCGGGGTGTACGTGCTACGCCAGCCGCTGTTCGACGTCAACGCCACCGTCGTGCCCGGCGACGAGGCCGTCATCGTGATCGACACGCTGTCCACGGCCGGTCAGGCGGGCGAGCTGCTCGCCGCCGTACGCCGCATCAGCGGGCAGCCGCTGGTGCTGGTGAACACCCACCACCACTTCGACCACACCTTCGGCAACGCCACCCTGGCCGCCGCGTCGCCCGGGGCCGCGATCTGGGCCCACGAGGCGGCCGCCACGGTGCTGCGCCAGCACCCCGACCGGCTGCGCCGCGAGGCGTACGACGAGTGCGTGGCCACCCACCCGCAGCTGGCCGACGAGGTGCTCGCCGTGACCGTCGCCCCGCCGGACCGGCTCGTGCAGGCCGTGGCCGTGCTCGACATCGGCGGCCGGACGGTGACCCTGCGGCACCTGGGCCGCGGGCACACCGACGGCGACGTGGTGGCCCGCGTCGACGACACGGGCACGATCGTCGCCGGCGATCTCGTCGAACAGGGCGCCCCGCCGTCGTTCGATGACGCGTACCCCCTGGACTGGCCCGAGACGCTGGCCGCGCTGATCGCGGACGCCGACCACGACGCGGCTGTCGTTCCCGGGCACGGCGCCGTGGTCGACCTCGACTTCGTCCGGGGCCAACACACCGAGCTGACCGACCTGGCCTGGCTCATCCGCGACGGACACCTCGACGGCGCGCCCGGCGAGGCCGTCGCCGCCAAGTCGGCGTTCGGCCCGCGGCAGGCGCTGATCGCGGTACGTCGGGGGTACGCGGAGCTGAACGGGCTCAGCTGACGCGGGTCAGCACCACCACCGGGATCTGCCGGTCGGTCTTGGTCTGGTATTCGTCGTAGGCGGGCCAGATCTTCGTCATGATCTGCCAGAGCGCGTCGCGCTCCTCGCCCTGGGCGGTGTGCGCGGTGGCCTCGAAGACGTCGCCCTTGATCTGCACGAGCACGCGCGGGTCGGCGTCGAGGTTGTAGTACCAGGCCGGGTGGTCGGGGCTGCCGCCCTTGCTGGCCACGAGCACATAGCGGCCCTCGGCGTCCTCGCCGTAGATGAGCGGGGTGCGCCGGGCCTGCCCGGTCCGGCGGCCGGTCGTGGTGAGCAGCAGGGTCGGCACGCCCATCCACAGGTGGCCCTGCTCGCCGTCCGTTTCGACGTACTCGCGAAGGTGGTCGAGCTGCCAGCCCGAGGGCGGGTCGATCGGTTGGCGCAGGTCGGTCATCATGCCTCACTTGTCGTCAAACGTTCGCCAATAACGGAAGGTCAATGCGTGCGCGACCAGGTATATCCCTATCACAGCGGCACGAGCGGCACGGGACCGCCGAAATCCGTCCCCTGTGGCGGTGCCATCGCGGTAGTAGTCTCATCGCGATGAGTGACCCCAAGGCGGATCGGCTCCAGGTGGGCATCGGCGCGAGCGAGCACTCCGACGGCCACGAAGCCGGCGCGGCCGCCGCCCGCACCGCGTGTGCCGCCCTCGCCGGGCGCCGACCCGACCTCGTGCTCGTGTTCGCCTCCGTGCGCTACGACCTCGCGGCCGTGCTGTCGGGCATCAACGGCGTCACCGGCGGCGCCCCGCTCGCCGGCGCCAGCAGCAGCGGTCACCTGCACGCCGGCACGCTGACCCCGCCGGGGGCCGGCGTCGCCGTGCTGGCGCTCGCCGGCGGCGACTACCGCTTCGGGGTCGCCTCGGTGGCCGGGGTCGGGGCCAACTCGTTCCACGCGGGGCGGACGCTGGCGCGGGCCGCGCGGACGGCCGCCGGCACCGACCGGCTGCCGTACGAGGTGCTGCTCGTCCTCTCCGACGGCCTGACCGGCGACCAGCAGGAACTGCTCAACGGCATCCACCGGGTCACCGGCGTGGCGGTGCCCGTGGTGGGTGGGGCCGCCGGCGACGACCGGCGCCTGACCGAGACGTTCGTGATGCGCGACGGCGAGGTGCTCACCGACGGGGCGGTCGCGGTGTGGATCGGCTCCCCACGCCCGCTCACCGTGGTCTCCGGCCACGGCTGGCAGCCCACCGGCCTGCCCCTGCTCGTCACGGGCGTCGACGGGCCGGTGGTCCGCGAGATCGGCGGCCGGCCGGCGCTGGAGGTCTACCAGGAGCACTTCCGGTTCGACGACCCGGTCTGCGAGATGAGCAGCGACCGCGAGGGCGGCTACCACTCGGCGCACGCGTTCGGCCTCATCCAGCCCGACGGGCAACTGCTCATCCGGGGCGCGTTCGTCGACGACGACGGCCAACTGCGCACGTTCGCGCCGCTGCCCGCGTACGCGGCCGTGCAGGTGGTCTCCTGCGGCCCGGACGACCTGCTCAAGGTGGGTGACGAGACGCTCGCCGACGCGCTCGACGGCGCCGACGCCAGCGTGGCGCTCGTGTTCAGCTGCGTGGCCCGCCTCGACATCCTCGCCGGCCGCAGCGCCGAGGAGGCGCAGCGGCTGCAGGAGGTCGCGGGCGTCGTGCCGACCTTCGGCTTCTACACGTACGGCGAGTTCGCCCGGACCACGAGCGTCGTGGGCTACCACAACGCCACGATCGCGGCCGTGGTCCTGTGAAGTTCACGATGACCTCGCCGGCCGAGGCCGGTGCCCTGGACCTCGGCGACCCGCAGGAGCAGGTGGCGGCCGCGAACACGGCCGTGCGCGACGCGTACCGCGACACCACGCGGCTCATCCGGCTGCTCACCGTCATCGGTACGCCGTCGTCGCCCGAGGACCTCATCGACCGCGCGTTGACCGTACTGTCGGAGGTCTTCTCGGCCGACGTGACCGCGGTGGCGGAGGCCGCCGGCGACCGGCTGCTCGTGACCAGCTCCTGCGGCCTGCCCGAGGACGACCCCGCGTTCCACGGCGGCTGGGCCAGCTCCCCCGCGGCGCGCGCGGCGCTCGCCACGGGCCAACCGGTGGTGAGCGAACACCTCGGCGCGGCGGACGTACCGCCGTCGCTGCGCGGCATCGGCCTGCGCCTGGCCGTGTGGATCCCGCTGTCCGCCGGGCCGGAGTCGCCGGCCGAGCTGCTGGTGCTCTACCGCCGCAACGGCGAGCCGTTCACCGACGCCGAGTTGCAGGTGCTCACGTCCGTGGCGTACCGGATGGCCTCGGCCGTCGCGGCGCGCGAGCGCGGCGTGGCGCTGGAGCGGCTGGCCCGGTCGGGGCACCGGCTGGCCCGCCACCTGGACCTGCCACCGCTGCTGAACGAGGCGGTGGCGGCCCTCGCCGACCTCGCCCAGACGGCCCGCGCGTGGGTTGTCGTGGTCACCGGCCCGGACGCCGTGCTGGCCGCCCAGCATGGGCTAACCGGTGACGACCTGGCGGACTGGCCACGGCCGCTGGCGGGGCTGCCCGCCTGGGGCGCCGCGCTGTCCGGCACGCCGTACCGGGGTGGGGTCGGGACGGCCGACGCCGTGCTGTGCGTACCGGTGGTCCGCGACGGCGCGGTCGTGGCGCTGCTCGGCGCCGCCGGCACCCGGCCGCGCCTGTTCCGCCAGGACACGATCGAGGTCATCACGATCTTCGCGAACCACCTCGGCGTAGCCATGGCCAACGCCGAGCTGTACCGGGCCCTGGCGCAGAACGAGTCCTGGCTGCGCCTGGTCACCGACGCGATCAGCGACATGATCGCCGTGGTGGACCGGTGCGGCGCGTTCGTCTACGCCTCCCCGTCGCACCGGCGCGAGCTGGGCCAGGAGCCCGACGCGCTGCTCGGCCGGTCGCTGATCGACCTCGCGCATCCCGACGACCGCGGTCCGCTCGCCACCGCGCTGGTCCAGGCCGCGAAAGAACCCAAGATCGAGTACCGGCTACGCAGCGGCCCCGAGTCGTGGGTCTGGGTGGAGAGCGTGCTGCGCCCCGCCCCCGCCGACGTGTCCTCCATCGTGCTGTCCTCCCGCGTCGTCGACGACCGCAAGCGGCTGGAGGAGGAACTGCGCCTGCGCGCCACCCACGACCCGCTGACCGGGCTCGCCAACCGCACCCTGGCCGGGCAGCGCCTGCACGACGCGCTGGGTCGCGGCGGCGCGACCGCCGTCGGCGTGCTCTTCTGCGACCTCGACAAGTTCAAGGACGTCAACGACCGGCTCGGCCACGAGGCCGGCGACGAACTGCTGCAACAGGTCGCCGTCCGGCTCGCCCGCTGCGTACGCCCGACCGACCTGCTCGCCCGCTTCGGCGGCGACGAGTTCGTGTTCGTCCTCGACGGGGTCGGCGGCCTGGCCGACATCGCCGAGGTGGGCCGGCGGGTGCAGTCCGTGCTCACCCAACCGTTCACGCTGCGCGGCGAGCAGGTACGCGTCTCGGCCAGCGTCGGCGGCGTCCACGGCGTACGCGGCGGCACCACCGCCAGCGCCATGCTGCGCGACGCCGACGCCGCCATGTACGCCGCGAAGGCCAAGGGCCGCGGCGAGGTGGAGGTGTTCGACGAGGTCGCCTCGCACCGTTCCCTGGACCGGCTGGACCTGCGAAACGACCTGATGCGCGCGCTCGACGAGGGCCAGTTGCACGTCGTCTACCAGCCGGTGTTCGCCCTCGACACCGACGAGGTGGTCAGCTTCGAGGCCCTGCTGCGCTGGGTGCACCCCACGCGCGGCCCCGTCCCGCCGGAGATCTTCATCCCGCTCGCGGAGGAGACCGGCGCGATCGTGCCGATCGGCGGCTGGGTCCTCGCGCAGGCCTGCCGGCAGCTCGCCACCTGGCAGTTCACCCGGCCCGGCATCCACGTCAGCGTGAACCTGTCCGTGGCACAGCTACGCGAGGAGAACCTCGCGCTGCGCACCCTGGAGACCATCAAGGCCGCCGGGGTGGCGCCCGACGACGTCTGGCTGGAGGTCACTGAGCACGGGTACGCCCGGGAGGACCTCGCCCAGCGTGCCGTCGCCCTGCGCGAGGCCGGGGTGCACTTCGCGCTCGACGACTTCGGCATGTCGTACTCGATCCTCAGCTACCTGCAACGCTTCCCCGCCGAACGGCTCAAGATCGACCGCTCCTTCGTGGCCGGCATGATCGACCGGGACATCGACCGGGGCATCGTGCGCGCCATCCTCGCCATCGCCGACTCCTCGGGCCTGGACGTGGTCGCCGAGGGCATCGAGACCGAAGCCCACCGCGCGGCGCTGCTGGACCTCGGCTGCCGGTACGGCCAGGGCTACCTGCTGGCCCGGCCGCTGCCGCCGGACGAGGCCATCGCCCTCCTACGCCGCCCGGCGTAGCCGGGTTCTCTCCGCGTTCCCGCCCCAGCTGCGCTCCACGTTGCTGGAGGCTACGACCGTCTGGGGTGTCCGCGTCGACGCGCGAACGAACGTCAGGTACGCGATGATCGAGGGCAACGTCCCCAGTGCGGCACCGGAGCGGGGCGCCGCGCGCGACGCCAGCGATGACCGGCTCCTCGGCGAACCTCCCGGTAAGCGGCTCCCCGTCGCCAATTCAGCACGTGGAGGGGTCGCTGCCGCACAACCGGCACGCGCCCGGCCGAGACCGTCCCCTGCGGAGTCGCCGCCCGACCATGACGACACTGCCACGCATTGGGACACCATCTGCGCGATCTTGGGGCCAATCCCCACCTGGAGGTGGAGTTTGCCCCCAAGATCGGCAACTGTGATCTCACAAATGGGGCGAACCAGACATTA
>JAEZGP010000084.1 GCA_023437285.1 Actinomycetes bacterium
GGGTGGCGCCGTCAAGCGCCACCCCGTCCGATATCCGTACCCGGACGAAGGACGTCCGGGACAGGCGGTTCAACCAGGTTCCCGCCGCGGTCACCACACATTCGTGTGCGCCGTGTGACCGCGCCGAAAGGTTGCCGCCCGACCCGACGGCGAGCCCCGCGCCGATGACCTCACGTCCGAGGTGGACGCACTGGTCGATGGGGTCGCCGTCGGGGTAGGTCAGCGGGCCGCCTTCTTCGTCGCCCGCTTGCGGGGCGGCGTGAGCAGGTCGGCGATCTGCTGGATCGCTGAGGGAACGATCCGGTAGTAGGCCCACACACCCCGCTTCTCCCGCTCCAGCAAGCCGGATTCGGTGAGAATGCGAAGGTGGTGGCTGACGGTCGGCTGGGACAGACCGATAGGTGCGGTGAGGTCACACACGCACGCTTCGCCATCAGGCGAAGCCTGGATCAAGCTGAGGAGGCGAAGCCTCGCGGGGTCGGCAAGTGCCTTGAGGACACCAGCCAGACGCTCAGCGTCGATCTTGTCGTAGGGCTCGCCGGCCAGCGGCGAGTTCGAGGGCAATATGAGTTCGGCCAGCGCAGTACGCACTACTCCATCCTTCCACCACCGACCATCGATCCGACCCCATATCCGCAGGTGTCAAACCGGTAGTCTTTCCTGCCTGAACGTCAGGCCGTGAGGCCCAAATCGGCCAGCGTGTATGCCGCCCGAAAGTCCAACCCGGCCGACCGAATCGCTGATCCGGCCCCCCGATCGACGATCACTGCTACTCCGATCACCTGAGCCCCGGCCTCCCGGAGCGCATCGACCGCAGTCAGGACGCTACCGCCAGTAGTTGTAGTGTCCTCGACAGCGAGCACACGACGACCGGCGACATCCGGCCCCTCGATGCGGCGCTGGAGGCCGTGCGCCTTGTCGGACTTGCGGACGACGAACGCGTCGAGCTGGCGTCCCCGTGCCGCCGCAGCGTGCATCATCGCCACCGCGACAGGGTCAGCACCGAGGGTCAGGCCGCCCACGGCATCGAAGTCCCAGTCATCGACGACGTCGAGCATGACCTGTCCAACGAGCGGACCACCCGCATGATGCAACGTGAGTCGCCTCAGGTCCACATACCAGTCGGCTTCCTTGCCGGACGACAGCGTCACACGACCATGCACGACCGCAAGATCGTTGATGAGTTTTCGCAGCTCTTCGCGGTCATCCATGGCTACAAGCCTACGTCAGCCATTTCCACATGATGATGCGACCCGGCATAGGTATTCCGTCACACCTGAGGGTCGTTACGGCCGATGTGGCCACGCGTATCGCGGGCAATCCGCTGGATAAGCGGGCGTGGCAGGTGTTTGAGGCCGAAAGCCGCGACCTTGTATTTCCATGTAGGTACGCTCACGTACTTACCTTTTCGCAGGTCCGCCATGCCGTCCGCGACGACGGCGTCGGCGTCGAGCCACAACCAGTCGGGCGTACGCGACATGTTGATGCCGGCCCGGTCGTGGAACTCGGTGCGCACGTACCCCGGGCAGAGCGCCATCACCCGTACGCCGAACGGGCGAACCGACAGTCCCACCGACTCGCTGAAGTTCGTCACCCACGCCTTGGAGGCCGGGTACGTCGAGCCCGGCATGCCGGCCCCGAAGCCCGCCACGGACGACACGTTCACCACGGCCCCCGCGCGCCGCTCCACCATGCCCGGCAGCGCCGCAAGCGTGAGCGCCATGACGGCGTGCACGTTGAGCGCGAGCAGCCGCTCCTCGCCCTCCGTGGTGGAGCGCAAAAACGGCGTGTTCAGGCTCATCCCGGCGTTATTGACGAGAAGGTCAATGTGTTCTGCGCGCAGCAGCTCCTGCACACTGGCCCGCCCGTCCTCGCTGATCAGGTCGGCGGTGAACGGTTGCACCGCGACGCCGTGCTCCTTGGCCAGCAGCTCCGCGGTCGCCGCCAGTCGCGCCCCGTCCCGGGCCACGATCGTCAGGTCGTACCCGGCTTTCGCCAAGTGCCGCGCGAACGCGGCGCCGATGCCCGCGGTGGCTCCGGTGACGAGCGCGGTGCGGCTCTGCGACAACACAATCACCCCATGGGAGTACGTGGTTACTGCGGCGGCTGCGACCAACCGCCCGGCGGAGGTTGGTTCGGGGGCTGGTTGGGCGGCCAGCCGGGCGGCGGCTGGCCTCCCGGAGACTGCCACGGCATGGGCGGCTTGCGGAAGTACCGGTTGGCGGCCGGCAGCGCGAGCAGGACCGCCACGACAAGGTAGCCGAGCACCTGCAGGCAGCCCAGCCCGCCGGTGGTGGCGCCCAGCCAGCCGGGCATCGCGTCGTGCAGCGCCTGGCCGAGGATCTGGGCCGTCTCCTCGCTGACGTTCTCCACGCTGATGCTCAGCTCGTTGGTGCCCAGCACGCTCAGCGTGAACACCGAACCGCAGCCGCCGCAGCAGACCGCGACCACGATGAACACCCAGGTGCCGATGCGGGCGGCGTTGCTGCCGCGCAGCACGAACACCGCCAGCGCGACGACGACAAGGGCGAGCACGACGTAGAGCGCGCCGCCGAGCATCAACCCGCCGCGTACGCCGTCGGCCACGTCGGCCGAGGTGCTCATCGGCGCGCCGCCGCGTACGGCCCGGCGCTGGAAGTCGTCGGCGATCGAGTCGGCACCGGCGAGCGCCGCGATGCCGTTGACCAGCCCGAGAGCCGCTCCGATCAGCATGAGGACGGCCGCGATGGTGACCGCGACGGGCCGGCGGGCGGGCTCGGGCGGTGCTCCCCACCCGTACTGGTCAGCCATGAGAATGGTCCTTTCCGGACATTACTGC
>JAEZGP010000534.1 GCA_023437285.1 Actinomycetes bacterium
ACGTTGTCGCAGGCGTCGGCGAACGCCGCGTCGAGCTCGTCCGGGGTACCCCAGGTCTGCTCGCCTTGGACCGCGCGCGGCGACTGGAAGACGGCGACCTGGTTGAGCATCGCGCCGCCGCGCAGGCCGTAGTGCACGAAGTGGTGCCGCGGCCCGATGTAGACCACGACCTGCGAGAGGTCTACGTCGCGGCCGGCGGCCTGCTCGATCGGGACCGCCCCCCGGTAGGCGACGTAGTTCGAGTTGACCGGCGCGTCGTCGACGAGCAGCGACCGGGCGACCGAGTGCAGGCCGTCGGCCGCGATCACCAGGTCGGCCTCCTGGGTGGTCGCGTCGGCGAGCTCGACCCGCGCCCCACCGGTCACGTTCCGATAGCCGACGACGCGCTGGTCGGTCCACAGCTGCACCCCGGCGTCCCGGCAACCGCGCAACAGGATGCCGTGCAGGTCGCTGCGGTGGATCACCAGGTACGGAAAGCCGTAGCGGCGCTCGAGGTCCACCAGGTCGAGCCGGGTCAGCTCGGTCCCGTCGACGGCGTCGCGCATCACCATGCTCGTCGGCGCGACCCCGAGCCGGACCGCCTCGTCGAGGAAGCCGTACTCGTGCAGGATGCGGGTGCAGTTCGGCGCGATCTGCAGGCCGGCGCCGACCTCACCGAACTCCTTGGCCTGCTCCAGGACGCGTACCCGCAGTCCCTTGCGCGCCAGCGCGAACGCGGCGCCGAGCCCACCGATGCCGCCGCCGACGACGATCACGTCGGGCCGGTCCGCGTCCGCCACTGTGGTCCTCCTCAAATTTCGGGGCCGGCTAGAGCCAGGCCGGCAGGACCGGTGCCGGCCGGCCGTCGGTGGTGGTCAGGGCGTGGTCGCGGCCGGTCAGGTACGCGGCGATCTCGTCGAGCCGCCCGGTGACCACGACCGGCTCGGCCGCGTCCGCCTCGACGCGCCAGCGCAGGCCGGCGTCGGTCGCGGTCAGCTCGAGCGCAGCCTGCCGCGCGGCGGTGCGCCGGCCGACCACGTCGTCGCAGAGCGCCGCGAGGAAGTCCGCCGGCAGGTCGGCGAAGGTGACGGTCCCGGCCAGGTCGACGGCGTGGACCTCGACCTCCCGGCTGCGCAGCCAGGCGATCTCCGTGGCCGGGACGGTCCGCCCCTGCGCCGTGACGACCCGGGCCTGCCACTGGTCGTCGTCGAGGTCGTCGAGGGCGGTGTCGAGGGCGTGCGCGCTGTCGTGCAGCCACGCCACGAGGTCGCCGGCGGGCAACTGGCGACCACGCTCGATGCCGGCGGCGCGGGCGTCGGCGGAGGCGTACATCGGGGTGGGTTCGCCCGTCGCGGCCCAGTGCACGAGGTTGCCCAGGGCCTCGGCGTTGGCCGCGACATGGGCGACGACGTGCCGCCGGGTCCAGCCCGGCAGGGCGCTCGGCGCGTCGAGCCAGGCGTCCTCGGGCTTGACCGTGGCGAGCAACCGCGCCGTACCGTCGCGCAGCCACCGTCGCGCGTCGGCGAGCGTGCGGCCGGTCAACTCCCGCCTGCCTTGGTGACCGGGTTCTCCAGCCGGCCGAGCCCGTCGATCTCGGCGACCAAGGTCTCGCCGCCCACCAGGAACACCATGGGCTTGCGGGCATGCCCGACGCCGCCGGGCGTACCCGTCGCGATGAGGTCGCCGGGGTTCAGGCGCACGACCGTCGAGACGTACTCGACGAGCGCGACCGGGTCGAACAGCAGGTCGCCGGTGTTGTCGGACTGCATCTCGACGCCGTCGACCGACAGGCGCAGCCCGACCGTGGGGCGGACCCCGCCGGGCAGCTCGTCCGGCGTCACCAGGTACGGGCCGACCGGCGTGGTCGAGTCCCACGTCTTGCCCTGCAACCATTCCCGGGTGCGGAACTGCCAGTCGCGGCAGGTGACGTCGTTCATGATGGTGAATCCGGCGATCGCCTGCTCCGCCTCGACCCCAGTGGCGCGGCGGACGCGGCGGCCGACGACAACTACGAGCTCGACCTCCCAGTCGAGCTGGTCGGTCTCGTCGGGGCGCACGATGGCGTCGCCCGCGCCGATGAGCGCGTCGGCGAACTTCGCGAACAGCGTGGGGTGGCTGGGCAGGTCCCGGCCCATCTCCTGGATGTGGTTGCGGTAGTTCAGCCCGACACAGACCACCTTCGACGGTGCCGGCACCAGCGGCGCGAAGTCCGCGCCGGCCAGCGGCAGCGTCGGGCCCGAGGCCCCGGCGGCCCACTGCCGCCAGTCGGGGCGTTCGAGCACCGCGCCGACGTCGGGCAGGCCGAGGTCGACGAGCGTACCGTCGTCGACGCGCACGGCCCGCGTGGTGCCGGCGGTACGGATCGTCGCGAGCTTCATCGCCCACCCTCCTCGGTTGAGACCCGGTGCAGCCGCAGCGCCTCGAAGACCGGGGCGTCGCTGAACCGGAACAGGTCAAGGGCGCCGGAGTCGGAGTCGGTGCCGCCGGCCTCCGAGCGCGCGCTGAACGGCTGCCAGGACGGCACGACGAACAGGTCGCCGCGGGTGACCGTCCACGACGCGTCGCCGACCGTGACGGTGCCCGACCCGTCGAAGACCTGGTAGACCGACGACCCGGTCTCACGTACGGGTGCGGTCTGCGCGCCGCGGCGGATGCGGTGCATCTCGGCGCGGATGGTCGGCAGCACGTCCGCGCCGGTGGCCGGGTTGGCGAAGCGCACCGCGGCGTGGCCGGGTTCGACCGTGCCCCCGTGGCCTTCCGCCTCGATGGCGAGCTGGTCGTCAAGGGCCCGATCGGTGTACTCCCAGCGGTAGGCCAGCAGCGGCGAACCCGGCGTCGTCGCGCTCACCCCGACCGGGAGCAGCCCGGGGTGACCCCACAGGCGCTCCGCGCGCGACCGCTCGGGCGTACCGTGCTCGGCCTCGCTGAGCTGGTCGCGCCCGAACTCGAAGAACTGCGACTCGGTAACGTACTGCAGCGGGATGTCCAGGCCGTCGATCCACGCCATCGGCTGGGCCGTCGCGTTGTGGTGGGCGTGCCAGTTCCAGCCAGCCTGCGGCAGGAAGTCGCCGCGTCGCATCGCCACGGGATCGCGGCCGACGACGGTCCACACGCCCTCGCCCTCGACGACGAACCGGAACGCGTGCTGCGTGTGGCGGTGCTCGGGCGCGTTCTCGCCCGGCATGAGGTACTGGATGGCCGCCCACAGGGTCGGCGTGGCGAAGGGCCGCCCGCCGAGCGCCGGGTTCGCCAAAGCGATGGCCCGCCGCTCGCCGCCCCGGCCCACCGGTACGAGTTCGCCCGCCTCGGCCGCGAGGGCCCGCAACGCGTCCCAGCGCCACAGGTGGGGCACGGCCTTGGACCGCGGGTGCGCCGGCATGAGGTCGCCGATCTCCGTCCAGAGCGGGACCAGCAGCTCACGCTCGAAGCCCCGGTAGAGCTTCTCGAGCGCCGGGGTCACGGCGGGTTGGTTGTCGGCCGCGACGGCACGCAACCGCACCGGGGAGTCGGTGGAGACTGAAGCAGCGGTCATACCCGCCAGCCTGGGCCCTGCGGCCCGGTTGTCCTGGGCGGGGACGGTTAGATTCTGCGGTGCGGAATGCTGCGGGGTCGCAACGCGCCTGCTGACGCGGGACCGCGTCCGTCCCAGGGATCGTGGCCGGTGTTCCCGCCCGGCCGTGTGCGGTCTCCGACGTGGCGAGGCGCTCCGCACCCGTATCGCGCGGCGGGGTCCTCTCTTGTCACACGACGGCCCTGCCGGCTACGTAAAGAAAAGCGGTCATTCGAATCAGTGGCCGCTCGTAACGGAAACCCGCCAGATTGCTGTCGATAGATTTGTTGAATGCCGTTCAAAATACCCGAGCAGAAAGTGTTATCTGGGCAGTGGAGTATCGAGGGGCTCACGCCGGTTCCGAAACTTTCGCCGCTGGGACCAGCCTGCGCTCAACGCGGGCCGTCCGTGGCCTGAGCTGCTAAGAACCGCCGTTGGCGACCCACGCCGGGAGGGCGCCCGAGCCGCCGTTCGACGGACCGCCGGTGGCGCCGCCCTTGAGGGGTGGATGGACTTTCTGGCAGTGTCCACGCATGTGCATATAGGCGGCTCGAACCCGTGTGAATTCCTTTCCGGACCCGCTTGTCACAGGTGTTGCGAATGGGCCACCACGCGTGGTCAGCGTTTGCGTTCAATGCGTGATCCAAGCGGTGTGCCCACCGACCCGGCTGCTCGCGCCGTGGCACTGAATGCCCCCCAAACCCATTGACGACAGTGAAAGGCACAGCGATGAGTACAGAATCCTCGACGCCGAGGCGCAAGGGCCGGCTGGCCGCGCGTGCGGCGTTGGCCGTCGCCGCGGCGGCCGGTCTGGTCACGACAGCGGTCGTGCTGACCGCGCCGGCGAACGCCGGCACGACGCTGGGTGCGTCGGCGGCTGAGAAGGGTCGCTACTTCGGCGCGGCGGTCGCGGCGGGCAGGCTGTCGGACTCCACGTACGTCTCGATCCTGAACCGGGAGTTCAACTCGGTGACGGCGGAGAACGAGATGAAGTGGGACGCCACCGAGCCCTCGCAGGGCAACTTCAACTTCTCCAACGGTGACCGCATCGCCAACCACGCGATCAGCCGGGGGATGAAGATCCGCGGGCACGCGTTGTTGTGGCACCAGCAGCAGCCGACGTGGGCGCAGAACCTGTCGGGTACCGCGCTGCGTAACGCGGCGATCAACCACGTGACCCGGGTGGCGTCGTACTACCGCGGCAAGATTCACTCCTGGGATGTGGTGAACGAGGCGTTCGCCGACGGCACCAGCGGCGGCCGGCGTGACTCGAACCTGCAGCGCACCGGCAACGACTGGATCGAGGCGGCGTTCCGCGCCGCGCGGGCTGCCGACCCCGGCGCGAAGCTGTGCTACAACGACTACAACACCGACGGGATCAACGCGAAGTCGACCGGTATCTACAACATGGTCCGTGACTTCAAGGCCCGTGGCGTGCCGATCGACTGTGTGGGGTTGCAGTCGCACCTGACCAACGGTCCGCCGTCGGACTACCGGGCCAACATTCAGCGTTTCGCTGACCTGGGTGTCGACGTGCAGATCACCGAGCTGGACATTTCCGGGTCGAGCCAGGCCGCCGGGTACGCCAGTGTGGTCAACGCCTGCCTGGCGGTGGCGCGGTGCACCGGCATCACGGTGTGGGGCATCCGCGACAGCGACTCGTGGCGTACGGGCCAGAACCCGTTGCTGTTCGACGCGAGCGGCAACAAGAAGGCCGCCTACACCTCGACGCTCAACGCCCTCAACGCCGGCGGTACGCAGGTGAGCAACCCGCCGACCACCGCAGCCCCGGTGACGACCGCCGCCCCGGTGACGACCCGGCCCGCGACGACCAGCCAGGCGCCGGTCACGTCGGGCAACCCGCAGGGCGGCGGCGCCTGCCGCGTCGCGTACGGGGTCAACGCCTGGAACAGCGGCCTGACCACCGAGATCACCATCACGAACACCAGCGGTACGGCGATCAACGGGTGGTCCCTGGTGTTCACCCTGCCGTCCGGTCAGGTGATCACCTCCGGCTGGAACGCCAGCTACAGCCCGACCAGTGGGCAGGTCACGGCCCGCAACGTGGACTACAACGCCGCGCTGCCCGCCAACGGGTCGGTGAGCATCGGCTTCCAGGCCACCCACACCGGCAACACGGCGAAGCCGTCCTCGTTCACCCTCAACGGAACCGCCTGCACCGCAGCCTGAGTACGACAGCGTGCGCGGGGGGGCCGCGCCCCCCCCCCCCCCCCCCCCCCCCCCCCCCCCCCCGCGGCCCCCCCCCCCCCC
>JAEZGP010000566.1 GCA_023437285.1 Actinomycetes bacterium
TCCCCGCGCCGCGTTGCGCGAAGGTTTGGACCGTTACGCGCGTTATCACGCACGGAATTACACGCGTAACCGTCCAAACAGTCGCGCGCCAGGCCGCGCCACCCCGCCCCGCCCCGCGCCCCGCCGCGCCTCCCCGCGCCGCGTTGCGCGAAGGTTTGGACAGTTACGCGCGTTTTCACGCAACAGAATTACACGCGTAACTGTCCAAACCGTCGCGGGGCGCCGTGCGCGCCTGCACAGGTGGCGGGGCTGGGGACTGTCGGCCCGCCAGAGGTGCACATTTGGCAGGAAACGGTGCCTGTCCGGCCGCCGGGAGTGCGTATTCCGCGCGGGGCGGAGCCCTGCTCAGCGGGCGTCGGGAGGCTGCGACCAGGGGGTCCGCACGGTGGGAAACGGTCGCCTGCGTGGGCAGGGCTCCGTGTTAGCTTTCACCGACCGGCGGTGGAGGGGAAGACCGATGAGCGTGCGGGAACAGGGCCAGCGGGCGAAGAAGGCGGCCACCGTGCTCGCCACGGCCAGCCGGGCCACCAAGGACGCCGCCCTGCGGGCGATGGCGGACGCGCTTGTTGCCCGTACGCCGGAGATTGTCGAGGCCAACGCCGACGATGTCGCACGGGCCCGCGAAGCCGGCACGCCCGACCACATCATTGATCGTCTCCGGCTCGACGCGGCGCGCGTCGAGGCCATGGCGGACGGGCTGCGCGACGTCGCGGGCCTGCCCGACCCGGTGGGCGAGGTGGTGCGCGGCACGGTGCTGCCTAACGGGCTGGAGCTGCGCCAGGTACGGGTGCCGCTCGGGGTGATAGGCATCATCTACGAGGCGCGGCCCAACGTGACCGCCGACGCGGCCGGGCTGTGCCTGAAGGCCGGCAACGCGGTGCTTCTGCGCGGCTCGTCGAGCGCGCGGTCGAGCAACACGGCGATCGTCGCGGCGCTGCGGGAGGCCGCCGCGACCGTTGGCCTGCCGGAGGACGCGGTGCAGCTCGTGGGCGGCGAGTCGCACGAGGACGTCAAGCAGCTCATGCGCGCGCGTGGCCTGGTCGACGTGCTGATTCCGCGCGGCGGGGCGAACCTGATCCGGTCCGTCGTCGAGGAGTCGACCGTGCCGGTGATCGAGACGGGCGTGGGCAACTGCCACGTCTACGTCGACGCGGCCGCCGACCTGGGGATGGCGCTGGAGATCCTGCTCAACGCCAAGGTGCAGCGGCCGTCGGTGTGCAACGCGGCCGAGTCGGTGCTGGTGCACCGGGACGTGGCCGACGAGTTCCTGGCCAGCGCGCTGCCGGCGCTGCGCGACGCGGGGGTCACCGTGCACGGCACCGAGCAGGTCAGGGCCGCCGGCGAGCGGGCCGGCGTCGACGTGCTCGCCGCCACGGACGAGGACTTCCACACCGAGTACCTGTCGTTGGACATCTCGGCCGCCGTCGTCGACTCGCTCGACGCGGCGGTCGCGCACATCCGGGAGTACGGTTCAGGGCACAGCGAGGCGATCATCACCGGCTCCCAGGCGGCGGCCCGGCGCTTCGTGGCCGAGGTCGACGCGGCGGCCGTGCTCGTCAACGCCTCGACCCGGTTCACCGACGGCGGCCAGTTCGGCTTCGGCGCGGAGATCGGCATCTCCACCCAGAAGCTGCACTCCCGCGGCCCCATGGGCCTGCCCGAGCTGACCTCCACGAAGTACGTGGTGATCGGCGACGGCCACACCCGCCCCTGACCCACCGCCGCAGAGGGCCGCGCCAACCTGACGCGCCGCCGCTAAGGGCCGCGCCGACCTGACGCGCCGCCCTGACGCGCCGACGCCGCCGCTAAGGCCACTTACGTGCGGAATTCCGGGCGAGATTCCGTACGCAAGGGCAATCTGGGCGGGAGCGGCACGCGAGCGCGGACGGGCACGCGGGCGCGAGCACGGGCGCGCTGCGCGGGAAGGAGTCGGGTCAGCGGATCGCGCGGATGCCGGCGAGGGTGGCGTGGACGTCGAAGGCGGGGGCGTCGTCGCTGGGCCAGGCGCCGTCCGGTCGCTGGGTCTCCTTGAGCCGCTGGCGGGCGGCCACGAACAGGCCGTCCTGGTCGGACCAGCCCAGCCGGCGCAGGGCGGCGGCCATCGAGGCGACGTCGGAGGCCGACATCTCGCGTACCCGCTCCCCGAGGCGTACGGCGATGCGCGCCGACTCGTAGAAGTGCGCCTGCCGGTGCAGGACGGCGGCCGCGAGCCAGCCGGACACCAGGTAGCCCGGCCAGGTGCCGTTCTCCTGGACGCTGGCCCGGATGGCGTGCCCGGCCAGCTCGAGGGCGTGATGGTACGGCGTGCTGGTCGGGTCCAGGCCGATGCCCGGTCCGGTCGCGTCGGCGGCGGCGACCGACAGCCAGAAGGCCGCGTTGGTCGTCAGGTAGAACCGCGCCTCGACGTCGCCGGGCCGTGCCCACTTCGGCGCGGACGCGGCGAGGCTGCGGTCCTCCTCCCAGAAGCCGTCCGGGCGCTGGCTGTTGGCCAACCAGTCCAGCGCCCGCGCGGCCGCGGGGCGGGTCAACCCGCCCAGGTCGTCCAGCTCCGCCAGGCGGAAGCAGGTGGCGTCGATCGACGCGACCTCGTCGCCCCAGTGTGCGGGCCACCCCCCGGACGGGGTCTGGCCCATTTCCAGGGAGGTGTACGCGTCTTCCTGCGGAGTGATGCCCGCGCGCAGCCAGTTCATCCGCGCGCGGTCCACCGCGTCCCCGCGGGCGACCACGAACCCGATGGCGGCGTCGATGTCGACCATGAGGTGCACGCTACCGAGGTCAGGTCACGAACAGATCAGCTTTTGATCTAGTACGCGGGCAGCGATGGGTCGATCTGGCGTACCCAGGCGCTCACGCCGCCCTGCACGTGGACGGCGTCCTTGAACCCGGCCGCCTTGACGGCGGCGAGCGCCTCGGCGCTGCGGATGCCCGACTTGCAGTAGAGGACGAGCTGGCGGTCCTGTGGCAGGTCGGCCAGCGCCGAGCCGTTGAGGATGTCGCCCTTGGGGATCAGCCGCGAGCCGGGGATCTTCACGATCTCGTACTCGGCGGGCTCCCGGACGTCGACCAGCTCGATCGGCTTGTCGGCCTTGAGCCACTCGTTGAGCTCGGTGACCGTGATGGTCGAGCCGATGGTGGCCTCGGCCGCCTCGTCCGAGACGGCGCCGCAGAAGTCGTCGTAGTCGATGAGCCCGGTGATCGTGGGGTTCTCGCCGCACAGCACGCAGTTCGGGTCCTTACGGACCTTGATCTTGCGGTAGGTCATGTCCAGGGCGTCGTAGACCATGAGGCCGCCGACGAGCGGCTCGCCGATGCCCGTGAGCAGCTTGATCGCCTCGGTGACCTGGATCGAGCCGATGGACGCGCACAGCACGCCCAGCACGCCACCCTCGGCGCACGACGGCACCATGCCGGGCGGCGGCGGCTCGGGGTACAGGCACCGGTAGCAGGGGCCGTGCTCGGCCCAGAAGACGCTCGCCTGACCGTCGAACCGGTAGATCGAACCCCAGACGTACGGCTTGCCGAGCAGTACGCACGCGTCGTTGACCATGTACCGCGTGGCGAAGTTGTCCGTACCGTCCACGATCAGGTCGTACTCGGAGAAGATCTCCATGACGTTGTCGTTGTCGAGCGACGTGTTGTGGATGATCACATTCACGTACGGGTTGATCTCGCGTACGGACGCGGCGGCCGACTCGGCCTTCGGGCGGCCGATATCGCTCTGCCCGTGGATCACCTGGCGCTGCAGGTTCGACTCGTCGACCGTGTCGAAGTCGATCACACCGAGGGTACCGACGCCCGCGGCGGCCAGGTACATGAGGGCCGGCGAGCCGAGACCACCCGCACCCACGCAGAGAACCTTGGCGTTCTTGAGGCGCTTCTGACCGGTCACCGCGACATCCGGGATGATCAGGTGACGGGAGTAGCGGCGGACCTCGTCGATGGTGAGCTCCGGCGCGGGCTCGACGAGCGGCGGCAGGGACACGGCGTTGCCTCCAGCGGATAAGGCGGGCACTACTCGGCACAAGACTGTGGGTCCCGCCATTGTTCCCCGACGGGGCGTACCTCGCGGGTGACGTGGCCCACCGCGCCCGAATCCTGGGAGCCGCGTCGGCTAGACCGAGCCGGCCTGGCCCGCGTACCGCTTGCCGTTGAGGTACGGCCACTGGTTTGCCTTACACCCGAGCATGGCAATCGTCTGCTGCTGCATGACGGGAGCGGGCTTGCCCTTGCCCGGGCACAGCTCGTGCCCGTGGCCCAGCGCGTGGCCGACCTCGTGGTTGATCGTGTACTGGCGGTAGGTGTCCAGCGAAGCGCCGTACTTCGGGATGCCGTCGATGAACCGGGCCAGGTTGATGATGACCTTGGAGCCTGCCCGACAGGACGTGTACCACTGCCCGTCGATGCGCACGTCCACGCCGCCGGCCAGGCACAGGCTGCCCGTCGTGCCCGGCGTCGCGAGGTAGACGGTGAAGGTGCTGTTCGCCGACGGCTTGACCCGTTGCAGCCGGAGGTTCTTGCCGCCGATCCAGCTGCGCTCGTCGCCGAGGGTCGCGTCGACCAGGGCGGCGAAGTCGTCGGCCTTGACCGGTACGCCCTTCTCCACCGCCACCTTGTACTGGTAGAGCGTGCCCGCCGTGCCCATCACCGGGCTGGAGCCGCTCGCGTACGTGAAGGTCCCCGGCCCACGTTGGGCGTAGGTCGGCTTGACGCTGGGGCTCGGCTTCGGGCGGGGCGACGTGGGGGCCGGCGCCGACGTCGGCGGGCTCGGGCTGGCCGTCAACGTCGGCGGGCTGCCGTCGCCGACGCCCTGGTGGCCGCTGAGGTTGAACGTGGCGTAGCCGTACCCGGCCGCGGCCACCAGGACCGTCACGAGACCCAGGACCAACAGGGTCACGGGGCCACGCAGCGGGGCGGACCGGCGGCGCGTCGACATACGGGCCAGCTTGGCACGTCCGTTCACCTCGCGCTCACCTGGCCCGCGACACCACCCCGTCAGGGAATGGCCGGCCCGGCGTACCGCTTGCCGTCCACGTACGGCCAGGCGTTGGCCACGCAGCCCTTGAGCCCCAGGGTCTGCTGCTGCATCACGGGCGCCGTACGCCCCTTGGCCGGGCAGCCCTCGTGACCATCGCCGAGCTGGTGGCCGACCTCGTGGTTGATCGCGTAGGCCTGGTAGTCGGCGAGCGGGGCCCCGTAGTCCGGCACGGCCGTGAGCCACCGGGCCAGGTTGATGATGACCTTGCCGCTGGCGAGCCGGCAGGACGTGAACTTCTCGGTGTAGAGGCCGTCCTCGCGGCACATCTTCTCCGACGTGGCCGGCGAGGCGAGGTAGACGGTGAAGTTGGTGCCGCCGGTGGACTTGCCGACGCGCTGCAACCGCACGTTCTTGCCGGCGACCCAGCTTCGCGGGTCGCCGAGGATCGCGTCGACGCGCGACGCGAACTGCGTGGCGGAGGCGCCCACGCCCTTCTCCACGGCCACCTTGAAGGTGCGCAGCTTGCCCTTGGTGCCGAGCACCTTGCCCTTGCCGGTCGCGTACCCGAACGTGCCGGAACCCTTGGTCGGGACCTTGGACGGGTCGGCGGGCACCTGCTGCGGCGCCGCCTTCGTGGGTGCGGGTTCCGCCGAAGGCTCAGTATCGAGGTTGGCCGTGACGGTGCGCGGCCCGTCGCCGCCGGGCTCGTCGGCGCCCGGCCGGAAGACGCCGTAGCCCACCAGGCCAGCGGCGACGACCAGGAGGACGACGAGGAGCACCTGCCGGTTGCGGCGGCGGCGCTTCGTACGCTCCAGGCGCGCCGACATCCGGGCGGTCACCGGGTTCGCGACCGGCCGGGCCGGGCGGGCGGGCGTCGACCGCCGGGCCTCGCCGGAAACCGACCGGCGGGCCTCACCGGAGCCCGAACGTCGACCCTCACCGGAAACCGAACGTCGGGCCTCGCCGGAGCCCGAACGCCGGGCCTCGCCGGGCGGCGGCTGTCGGGTTCCCGGCGCGGGACGCGGACCCGGTCGGGGCGGGGCCCCGGCGGGTTCCCACGGCGGCGCCGGTGGCGCCGACCTCGGCGCGGCGCCAGGTCGCGGCGTCGATCGGGCGGAAGACGATCCGGATCGGGAGGTCATCGGGAACTAGCGTGCCACACCCGACAGATTCCGGCTTGGCGACAGGCGCCACGGCCGGCCCCAGACCTGGCGAGCACGGGCGGTGGTGTGCGCCACCACCCCGGCGCTGACCCACCGGCCGGCGCTCACGGCGCCGACGCTCACCGGGCCGCCCGCCGCCGGGACGGGCTCGTCGAGCAGGCCGCGTACCGCGCGGGCCACCGTACGGGGGGCCTCCATCTGCGCGACGTGGCCCACCTTGTCGAGGATGAGCAGGCGGCTGTCCGGGATGACGCGCGCCACCTGCGGCGCGACGCGTACGTCCACGAGCCGGTCCTGGCGTCCGGTAACCACCAGCGTGGGAGCGGTGACCCGCGTCGCGACCCGCCACAGCGACGCCTCGCCGGGCAGGTAGGCCCGCACGAAGCTGCCGACCAGCCCGCGCAGCGTGCGCAGGTACGCGTCGTAGTACCACGGCAGGTCGAACCGGATGCGCACCTCCTCGACGGCCTCCAGCCAGCGCTGTTCGGGGATCACGGTCGGGTCGGCGTAGCAGGTCTCGATGACCTGCCGGGCCAGCTCGTCCGGGGACACCCCGGCGAGGCGGCGGGCGGCCAACCGGTCGGCGCGGGGCAGCATCAGCAGCGGCAGCAGGCGCCCGTGCACGGAACGGCGCGGGTCCAGGAACGGCATCGCCGGCGAGACCAGCGTCAGCGTACGGACGAGGTCGGGCCGCACGCCCGCGACCCGTACGCAGATGGCTCCGCCGAGCGAGTTGCCGAACAGGTGCACGGGGCCGCGACCCGAGTGCTCGATCCACCGGATCACCCGATGGGCCAGGGCCGCCACGGAGTACGAGTCGGTGGGGTCGCTGCGGCCGAACCCGGGCAGGTCGATGGCCTCCCCGTCGACCCGGTCGGCGAGCAGGAACGCCAGGTCGGTCCAGTTGAGCGAGGAGCCGCCGAGCCCATGCACGTACAGCGCGGGCGGGGCGTCGGGGACGGTCGCGGGCGTGCGGCGCACGTACACGCTCCGGCCGTCGACGATCTCGTGCCGCCCCGGCCAGGGGGCCGTGACGCCCGTCATGGCCGGCAGGGTCTCCTCGGGAACCATCGCGGCGCGTCTCATCGGTCAATTGTGCCCCGAGGAGCGGTCAGCTCAGTAGCGCGTCGAGGCGCCGGTTGAGCGCCGACAGGGTGGCGCACACCACTGCCTGGCGCGGGTCGCCGGCCACGACGGAGGAGCCGGCGAGCTGCTCCGCCCAGCCGTCGCAGACGAGCAGCAGCACGACGAGCGCGACCTCGCACCCGGCGAACGGCACGAGCCCCACGTGCTCGATGAAGATGCGTCCGCGCGGCTGCCCGCTGCTGTCGTCGAGCAGCAGTTCGTCGACCGCGCTGCCGGCGGCCGCGGCGGCCAGGCGCAGCACGTACCCGTCCACGGCCGGGCCGCGCGCGGTGCCGGTCGCCCGGGCGTGCGGCTTGACGGTCAGGCGCACCTCGACGGTGGCCTCCATGCCGAGCGTGGTGACCTGCACGTGGTCGAGCACGACCCGCGGG